>NZ_JBPETA010000056.1:0-17417 GCF_051710365.1 Symbiopectobacterium sp.
TCAGTATTGGTGACAGACCACCACAAGTATCCAACCTCAATTCTATTCACAAGACCATCGTTGATGTTCTCGGCGAGCGATACCGTCGAATTTATTCTTAAAGTAGGTGCGGAATGACGGATCTACTATTCGGAACAGTTATTTAGAGGATGCATATAACAAATGTTTCACTTGCTGTGAGCGGCAACACTCTAATATATTAAGAAAACCTATTATATTGATATCTGAATAAGAAAATGGTTTTTCGAGAGAATAGCGAACACCAGCTTGCGCAGCCAAATGAATAACAAAATCGAATTTTTCAGTTCTAAATAACTCATCAAGATATTTGAACTCTAGTAAATCATACGAAAAAAAACTAAAAAGAGAAAATTTCTTAAGATTATTTAATCTTTTATTTTTTAAAGTCACATCATAATAATCATTTAAGTTATCAATTCCAATTACTTCATGACCGAATCCTAATAATTTCAAAGACAAATGATACCCTATAAACCCTGCCGCACCTGTTATTAAATATTTCATTAAGCCATCTCAATATTAAGTTATCAAGTAAATTTATTTTATGACTAAAAATCACTATATGAATACTATCTTAATGAGTAAAAACTTTTTTTAAATTATTTGGAGAGCATCTTATAAAAAATCTCAACACAGCATTAAAATGAAGCGCAACATGGATAAATGACCGATTTTTTTTAAATTTCATAATTTCAAGCTCCCCTTTGAAATAAGAAAAACCTCGCCGATTAAACAAATCGTTACCAGTTCTCATACGCACCAAAATATTAGGAATATTTGCCAACTTGTATCCATTAACAATTAGCAATGACCAAAGAGCATAGTCCTGAGCCTTACGGAAATTAGGATACCCCCCAACAGATAGTATTATGCTTTTTCTAAAAACGGTCGCAGGATGACTTAAAGGGCTCCTCATCTTTGAGAACTTTACAATATCAGTATGTTTTGTTGGGAGGCAACGGTCTTGTATTCAGTGAGTTGATACAGCATCGAACGCGAGTATTACGTTTGATGCTGTATCAACTCACTGAATACAAGACCCAAGTGCGAATACGCAATGCGCCTTCGGTCAGGTCGTTAAAGCCAGAGATGGTCGGCACCAGCTGTGACACAACGCGGTTCCAACGCACAATCGGTGCGGTAGTTACGTACACCACATCATAGGGTTGTAACTGGAACTCGGTACCCATCACTAGTGCGGTAGCATCAGCGGTGTTGAGCTGATAAATATCGGCCAGTTTAGGACCTTGTGAGCCACGTAGTGGACGGATAACAAACACACCGGTGGCATCAGACATGGCCTGATCCATCCCTTCCGCATTGCCTAACGCTTCGGTGAGCGTCATGCCGCTGCGGTCCATTTTCAGCGTGCTTTGCTTTTTCACTTCCCCCATAACAAACACCTTCAGGCCGTCGTTACGCGGCACATAAAGGATATCGCCAGGGTAGAGAAGTTGGTTCTGAGACAAGTCGCTGTTTTGCATCAGCGCCTGGAGGGAAATGCGTTTTTCCTGCCCGTTGTGGGTGAGCACCACGTTGCGCCAGTCGGCGTTTTCCGTCAGCCCACCCGCTTTGTTGATGGCATCCAGAATAGTGAGCTGCACGTTGGTAACGGCCTGCTGACCAGAAGTGGCCACTTCACCAGAAACATACACTTTCTGTGAACGGAACGCGGCAATGCTTACTTCCACTTGTGGCGATTCAATATATTGTGCCAGGCGGCCCATGATCTCATCGCGTACCTGGGTGACCGTTTTACCCGCCACCGTCACTTTACCAATGTAGGGGTAGAAGATAGTGCCATCCGAGTGAACCCAGTTGCCGGTATCTGCCGCTGTACGGTAGGTACCTGCTGGGGTGGTCAATTCAGGGTGATCCCATACGGTTATCATCAGTACGTCACCGACGCCTATATGATATTCGTAGCTTTTTAGTTCACGATCCAATGCGGAGTTAACCTGTGCTACCAGCGGTTTTGCCCGCATTTTCTCAATCAGATAAGGCGTCATCGGGTAAACGTTGACCAGTTTACTGATGTTGAAATCTGCATCCTGCTGTTTGATGACTTCTTTGCCGCTGGTCGTCAAATGCGAACCAGGAAAAATGGTACAACCGCTCAGCAACACGACAGATACCATTAACGGTATCACTTTTCTTTTGTAAGCTATCATCCTGTTTATGCTATCACTTTTAATAAGTTATAAGTTGCCGCCGATCCTCTGCCTCTATCATAAAGAATTCGGGTGCTATTGATTCCATGAGTTACGGCTGTAAAAACGGGTAAATTACTTGTTCAGTGGCGTTTGGCTCACTTTGCTGTGCAAACTCTCGGACTGGTCACTACCGCGGCGAGCCCACGTCAGCAAACGCCATACCCGGGTAATTGACCAGAAATAGCCGACGAATGCCAGTAAAAACAGGCTAAGCATAACAGACTCTCGGATTCCTGCACGCTCGCCAATAATACCTACCAGCGCAAAGATAAACGCCACACCAACAATGGCTAACAGGGTTTGACGCGGCCCCAGCCCCGCACGCAGTAAAATATGATGAAGATGCTCGCGATCGGGCTTGAAGGGGCTGTCGCCACGGCGAATCCGGCGCGTCATGATGGTGACCATGTCCATCAGCGGCACGGCGATAAACCATAATGCAGTCACCGGGCGTATTACAGCGTCACCTTGTGTGGCGACAATCAGCAACCAGATAACGGTGAAGCCAATCAAGGTGCTGCCAGCATCGCCCATAAAGACTTTAAATTTTTGTCCCCAGGGGATACCGAGATTGAGAAGAATATAAGGAATGGATGCAGCCAACAGGCATAAACTCCACTGCGCCAGTTCATGCTCACCATCCAGATAAAACATCACGGCCAGCGCACCAAAGGTGACGCAAGAGAGTGCTCCCAGTAAGCCATCGATGCCATCGACCATGTTGAAAGCATTGATAGCGCCCCAGACGGCGAGCAGCGTCACTGCGTAGCCCGCCCACCCCAGCACCAATTCATAACCAAACAGAATGTTACCCAGGCTCGCAAGATGAAGCCCGGAATACATCATGATGCTGGCTACCAGCGCTTGCAGGAAGATACGAGGCATAACAGGGAGATCGAAGCGGTCGTCCAGCACGCCAACGAAAAGTAACGCACTGGCGCAGACCATATAGAGAGAAAAATCGGGTAGCCATTCAGAATGAAGGGCATAGAGGATCCACAGGGAGAGATAAATAGAAACGCCCCCCACGAGGGGGATGTGCCCGCGGTGTTTTTTGCGCGAGTTCGGTTTATCCACTAACCCTACTTTTATTGCTGTTTTTCTTGCCAGAAAAAGCGCAATAAAAGCGCTTATAAAGATAACCGTAATTTCTTGCATTTTTGCACCATCATCAACCGTGAAGTTACTTCGCACCGGGCACGCTACCGCCCTTGGCTTATAGCCGTCAACGTGCTGTTAAAATACGGAATACCATCCGTGGGCCACATTATGATTCCTGGGTACTTATTTATTGTTACGGGCTAGTCAAGCAAAAAAAAACCACAAAACTTTCAGAAAAAGACTCTATAGTGCCGCGCACGCCACTATAGTATGGAGCACATTTCACTCTGTACAGAAAGTTCGTGGATTTACAAAGATTTTCAGATTAGGCCTATCCCGCGCAACAAAACTGCAATAACCTTAGGAAATCACATGTCTTTTTATGTTTGAGTGTTTTTTAAACAAAACGGTTTTATTTAATAATTCCTTACAAATGCTAGCACTCTTGCGCGTGGCTAGATATCGTTTTTTGAAAGTTATCGATTTTAAATCAGCAGGTTACAATGCTAAATAGTTGTAAATAAAGTAATTATGTTTGCAATGATTTTATGAAAATGTTGTCTGGCGGGCAATGTCCCCACAAATGCTGGTTCAATGCGGGCTGCGCTGCTACCCTATATCGGTTCTGGTTGATGAAGGTGAAAAAATTTATATGGAGTGGATCGCTGATCCCACTATCTGGGCCGGTTTGGCAACGCTTGTGGTGTTGGAACTGGTATTAGGTATCGATAACCTTGTCTTTATTGCCATTCTGGCGGAAAAACTCCCCGAAAAACTCAGAGATCGTGCCCGCGTCGTCGGTCTGTCACTCGCGCTATTGATGCGTCTGGTGCTGCTTGCCTCTATGTCTTGGCTGGTTTCCCTCACAGCCCCGCTTTTCATCCTGTTTCAACAGCCGTTTAGCGCGCGCGATATCATTTATGGTGATTGGCGGGCTGTTTCTGCTGTTCAAGGCCACGGTAGAACTCAATGAGCGGTTAGAAGGCAAAGATCAGGAGCAGCATGGCCAGCGTAAAAGAGCGCGCTTTTGGGCAGTTGTGACGCAAATTGTAATTCTGGATGCCATCTTTTCGCTTGATTCGGTGATTACCGCTGTCGGCATGACGGATCATCTGCTGGTGATGATGTCTGCCGTCACCATCGCCATTGGATTAATGCTGCTCGCCAGCAAGCCGTTAACCCGATTTGTAAACGCTCACCCGACTATCGTCATTCTTTGCCTCAGCTTTTTGCTGATGATCGGCTTTAGTCTGGTCGCAGATGGCTTCAGTTACCATATTCCTAAAGGCTACCTCTATGCAGCGATTGGTTTCTCCGTATTGATTGAGGTGCTAAATCAGGTTGCTCAGTTTAACCGCCGCCGTTTCCTCACCTCTGATGTGCCGCTGCGCCAGCGTACCGCCGATGTGATCCTGAAAATCCTGCGCGGCGAGCATGAAGATGCGGAATTGAATAACCAAACCTCGGACCTGATTGGCGACAACGCACAAAGCGGTAATGCCGTGTTCAACCGTCAGGAACGGCGCATGATCGAACGCGTGCTCGGCATGGGGCAGCGTAGCGTCAGCAGCATCATGACATCCCGCCACGATATCATCGCCGTTGAGCTTCAGTCTCCCCAAGATGCGCTGGCAGCGCTGTTGGAGAAAAGCCCGCATACGCGACTGGTAGTGATGGATAGCCCTACCTCAGATGAACCGGTGGGCATCGTGCACGTAGCCTCCCTGCTGCAACAACAGTTGCGCCATGAACCGCTCGATCTGCATAAGCTGGTGCGCCAGCCGCTGGTGTTCCCTGATCAGATCTCTTTGCTACAGGCGCTAGAGCAGTTCAGAACGGCAAAAACCCACTTCGCATTTGTGGTAGATGAATTTGGTTCGGTGGAAGGTATTGTGACGCTGAGCGATGTAATGGAAACCATCGCTGGTAATCTGCCGGTTGAGGGAGAAGATGTCGATGCGCGTCACGATATCACGCAAAATGAAGACGGGAGTTGGATTGCCAACGGCTATACGCCGCTGGAAGATCTCGCCATGTATATCCCCCTTACTCTTGATGAAAAACGCGAGTACTACACGCTGGTAGGGTTGATGATGGAATATTCGCAGAGCGTGCCGCAAGAGGGCGATGAGCTCACCATCGATGGCTATCGCTTCAAGATATTAAGCATGGAGAGCCACCGTATTGTTAAAGTGGCAATCACTCAGGAGCACACGCCTGAGCAGGGTTATGAGGTATAAAAGTGAAGCATCCCCCACCGATACACAGTGAGGGATGTCCATTTGCCTTAAGCCGGAATCAAAATTTCCGTAGCAACCACTACCACAATCAGCCCGACCAATACCGGCACTGATGTGCGTTTTACCACTTCAAACGGCGAAACCTTCGCCATCCCTGCCACCGCAACCACTACGCCAGACACCGGAGAAATGGTTCTGCCAAGGTTAGAAGCTGTGCGTTACCCGACCCGGTGGTCATTGCCGCCAACATGGTGATCACTACCAGCACTAGCATGATAAGCAGAGCGCCGCTGCCAAAGGATTGCACCAACCCAATCAAACCGCTGATAAAGCCGATGGTGCTCAACCCCTGAGCAAACACACCGGCAGCAACCAACAACACCACAACGCTGGAGAAGGCTTCGGCCATACCCTTAGAGACATCCAGCCCAGCGTAAATGGTTTTGGCGTTAAAGAAACGCAGGAATTCACACATAGCAGCCAGCAGCATGCAGATCACCAGAATGGTGATAATGTGCAATTCCGGCCCCCACTTGCCATCAAAAATCAGCACACCGATGATCGGCGTGAACGGCAAAATGGCGTACAGGCGCGGCGCATTGGTTTCAATGTCTTTCGCTTCGACCATTTCGTGGCTGATGTTCTCTTTTCGGTCGATATAGCGCTGCCAGAAGAAGTGGGCAATAGCCATAGACACAATGGCGGCAATGGAGATCGGCAGCGTCACCTTAAAGGCAAAATCCACCAGCTTCATTTGCGAAGCCTGTGCCGCCAGCACCACGTCGCCAGAGGTCGGCGACAGGATCAATGCCGCTGGCGAGGCGCAAATAGCCGCCGCCGCACCACGGCTGATGCCCACATTCACCATGACTGGGAACAACGTTGCCATCAGCAACACACCCAATCCGGTGGCAGATGAAGCGAGTGACATCAGGCAGGCCACGAAATAGGCGGCAATCATCAGCAAATAAGGGGAGTTGATCACTTTCAGCGGGCGTGAAACCAGTTTTACCACAACATCATTGGCACCAATATGCGTCATGTAGGCGGCAAAACCGTACAGTACCATGATCATCATGCCGAGGTCGCCGCCGCGGCTCATCAGCAGAATTTTGACGTATTCAACAATATCCGTTAAGCACCACACCGTGGATTTCGCACTGGCGGGCAGTACGCTTTTCCCCATCAGCACGCTGATCAACAGCAGCAGCAACCCGCCTGCCATCAGAACGCCGGTCGCGGAATAGCCTTTAATGATGTAACGGCCCACCAGCACCGTCACAACAACACCTATAAGCAGTTCGATCATGATGTTTCTCTGTAGAAAGTGAACGTAAACAAATGCCTGACGTGCAGACATCAAATAGCGCTCTGGTATAAGAAAACGTGATAAAAGCAGGGAAGTTTACTGATTTGTAGAAAAACTACAAATGGCAAAGATCAAAGAAGTAAAGTTTATTTCCGTAAGCGAGATAAGGTTAATAAACTACCTATTGGCGTATTGAAAGAAAAAAAACCATTAGCGATCATGGATATCTTGGCAGCACTCTCTGTCGTTCCCGGCGAAAGCCGGAGACCTCTGCCAGCGGAAATGCGTTTAGTCTGTGGGAGATTCCCGCCTTGGCGGGAATGACGGGTGAAGAGCGGGAATGACGAATGGCGTTCTTGATTGGCGAAGGGGGACGGAGATAATGAGTCCCCCCTATTTATCGCCGTCGCTTTTAAGACCACGATATAGGCAATCAAAATAGGCAATCAAAGCTTGTCGAGAAGCTGTTTTAGCCCTTTGCCGGTCTGGCTCTGCTGGTTTTTGTCTGCCCACTCATTGAGCCGCTTTTTCATCTCATCCTGAAGGCGTTTACGCAGCAACTGATCGACTTGCAGTTGATAGCTCAGGTTATTGATCGGACCATAAATACGCAGCGGTACGCTGGTAGATTTTAAAATCTCCACTAACTGCTCGTTGCCACGCCAGCCGTCGGTAATGCGCACGTTAAAATTCATGTCACATTGTTGAGCAGGGAGATCAAACTGGCTGATACCGGTGAGTGACAGCAGCGCAGATTGACCGGTGATATCACTTACCCGCAGTTTGCCTGCATTGAGATCGGCATTGCCGGTCAACCGCGTAATGTCGGTATAACGATCGTAGCGCTCTAACGCCTGCACATTGCTGTTGTTACGCACCACCGCCAACTGAATCATCTGCTGAATATTCACGCCCTGAAAACGCAGGTTGTCCACACTCAATGTCGCGTTACCCCGCCACTGACGCATCAATGCATCCAGCGAGAAAGCATCGCCACTAAACTGTCCCTTTAACGACAGTTTGCCACTGACCGTTTGCGGCAACGCAAACGCTACTGTCAGCGGCTCAACGCTCACACCCTCAATAGTGGGTTGCAAAGTGATTTTAGGTGTGGCCTTCGCATCCATTTTTCCGGTCAGTGCGATACGCCCGTCGTTAAGCTCGCTCTGCAACGAGGAAAGAGTCAGTACGCCAGCCTGATTAACCGCGTTGAGGTTTACCTTGCTGAAGGTCAGGCCACGGTAGATAAGCGTGTCTACCTGCAATGCCAACTGCGCACTGAACGATTGCCATAAGGCATCACCCTCACTCAGCCCACGCTCCGTCGAGACCACCGGCGTAACGGTCTTGATCGCGGCCGGCGTAGCGTTTTGCGTTTGTGCCGTTAACGCACTGCCCAGCAGCGCATCAAGGTTTAGCCGCGCCGCGTTGATGTCCAGCGTATATTCAGGGTGATTGCCCAGGATTGCTGTCGCATTCCCGCTCAGTTGATTATCACTTGCCGCCAGCGTGAACTGACTTACTGTGACTTTTTCTGGCTGAGTAGCACCAGCAGCTTGTTGATAACTGGCTTGAAGGCTACCACTGCCGCTGATGCCACCAACAGGAATACCTGCGCCCTGAAGTTGGTATTGAAATTGTTCGATACTGGCGTCGATTTGCTGCGGATAGTGCTGCATATCGAGATTCGCCTGAAGTGATACGGCAAGGTCGCGCTGATCGCGATTAATGCGGCTGGTCAATTCCAGCGCCAGTTGGCGCTCACTGCTCTCTTCCAACGTGAGGTTGATATCGCGCACGTTGAGCTGTTCGTCGTCACCGCGTTGCAAAATCAACAGGCTATCCACGATTTTCAACTGATTAATGGCAAGTCGCCAATTGCGCGTCTCTTCCGGCGTTGACGAACCGGCTGGCGCAATGGGTGCGGTGCTGGAGCGATGCGCTTCGCTTTCAGGCGTTAAGCGCACCACCGCTCCTTTCAGCATCACCTGCTTCACTTCCAGACGATGTGACAATAGCGGCCAGAGTTTGACATCCAGACGCATGTTTTCTGCACTGACAATCGGTGCCGCCGCTCCCGGTGCGGTTAGCGACATACCGCCGGAAAGAATACTGAGCTGCGGCCAAACGTGCCAGCGGAGATCCCCCTCCAACTGCAAACGGTATCCGCTGCGGGCATCAACCTGGCTTACCATGTAAGCGCGAAAATCGTTGGGGTTCACCAGCATGACCAGCGCCGTCATACCGACAGCCAGCACCACAAGCAAAATCGCCAGCGTCGTCAACACTCTTTTCATGCCATCCTCCCAACAATCAGTGCAACAGCATTATGCACTGGCGATCAATCCTTATCGATTCGGCTCGCCACAGCGCCCTGCTGATCTTTGTATTTTGCATCTTCACGACGGTTGTAGGGGCGCGCGGCTGGGCCAGAGAGCGGTTCAAAACTCAACGCACCGATAATCATGCCAGGACGTAATGCCAACGGTAGCTTACCTGAATTATAGAACTCCAGCACAATTCTACCCTGCCAGCCGGGATCGATGCGATGCGCAGTAACGTGAACCATTAATCCCAGGCGCGCCAACGATGAGCGACCGTCGAGCCAGCCCACCAGATTGTCCGGCAATGTCACCGATTCCAACGTCACCGCCAGCGCCAGTTCGCCGGGATGCAGGAAAAACGCTTCGCCTTCCGGCAAGTTGATTTCATCGCTCATCACGCGATCGAGCGCCGCGCTGACTTCATCTTTTGGACCGCTTAGATCGATAAATGCGGCTGTGTGTCCGCTGAAAACGCGAAACTGATTGCCCAGCAGCACATCCAGCGTTGCACCGTTGATTCGTTCAACGGGAGGACGGGGGGTGATAACCAGGCGTCCATCGTCTAGCCAGCTTTCTATGTCGCGATCGCACAGTCTCATGTTGTTCCCTTTTCTCGTTTACGTCGTCTTCGGTGAATTATTCAAAAAACTGACTGATTTTGGCTTTCAGAATATCAATCGCAATACGGTTTTTACCGCCGCGTGGCACGATAATATCTGCATATTGCTTCGACGGTTCAATAAATTGCAAAAACATCGGGCGTACCGTTTTTTGATACTGCTCCATGACCGAGTCCATGGAGCGACCGCGTTCGTTCACATCACGGCGCATACGACGCAGCAAGCAGATATCCAACGGGGTATCGACAAAAATAGAAAAATTCAGCTCAGCGCGCAGGCGGACTTCCGTGAGTAACAAGATACCTTCCAGAATGATCACTTTCTTCGGCAGCAAGCGTACCGTCTCTTGCTTGCGGGTATGCTCAACGTAACTGTACTGTGGCAACTCAATCGCTTGTCCGGCTTTGAGCATTTTCAGATGCGTTAACAGCAGGTCATGGTCCATGGCATTGGGGTGGTCGTAGTTGGTTTTCACCCGCTCTTCCATGCTCAGATGGCTTTGATCTTTATAATAACTGTCTTCCGGGATGACCCCGATATGCTCATCCCCCACCTGATCGCGCAACTCGCGATAGAGCGTACTGGAAATAAGACTTTTGCCAGAAGCGGATGCTCCTGCAATTCCGATGATGACACACTGGTGAGACGTCGCAGCCATGACAATAAATGACCTGATAAATGAGGGAAATGCCGAATGGCATAGTAACGGGTAAACAAACAGTAACGAGCGAATTATAGGGAGTTAAGGCAGGCAGCGCCAGCTCTACTCATGGTCATTTCTGGTTTGCAAAAGGATAGGTGAGCACGGTCGCTATATTCAAGGATAACGAAAGACGTCACGGTGAAGATCAGTTACAACGGAGTTCTTAATATGCCAGGTGAATAAGAATGCCGCCGAGTGTCTATATATTAACCAACAAACCGAATGGCACGCTTTACATCGGTGTCACCAGCAATTTGATACGGCGCATCTGGCAGCATAATAATCTGAAAAAACGAGGTTTTACCCATCGATACAATGTAAATCAGCTTGTTTATTAATAACATACTGAAAGTATGCTCATGGCGATTCAGCGGGAGAAGCAATTAAAAAAATGGAGGCGGGCGTGGAAAGTTAACTTGATCGAGGCTGCCAACCCTTTGTGGAATGACTTATTCTTCACTCTGTTCTGAATGTCCCCTCCGTCATCCTCGGCGAAAGCCGGGGATCTCAGGCAGAAAGAACGCGTTGCGCCAGTCAGAGATTCCCGCCTGCGCGGGAATGACGAAGAAAAAGCGGAAACGGCAAACACTCATCCGTCATCCTCGGCGAAAGCCAGGGATCTTTGGCAGAAAGAACGCGTTGCGCCAGTCAGAGATTCCCGCCTGCGCGGGAATGACGAAGAAAGCGGAAACGGCAAACACTCATCTGTCATCCTCTGTCATCCTCGGCGAAAGCCGGGGATCTCAGGCAGAATGCACGCGTTGCGCCAGTCAGAGATTCCCGCCTGCACGGGAATGACGAAGAAAAAGCGAAAACGACAAACACTCATCCGTCATCCTCGGCGAAGGCCGGGGATCTTTGGCAGAAAGAACGCGTTTCGCTCGTCAGAGATTCCCGCCTGCGCGGGAATGACGAAGAAAAAGCGAAAACGGCAAACACTCATCCGTCACCCTCGGCGAAAGCCGGGGATCTTTGGCAGAAAGAACGCGTTTCGCTCGTCAGAGATTCCCGCCTGCGCGGGAATGACAGAGAAAGTACAAGAAAAACAAAGGAAAAAGGGGAATGACAAAGAGAGTGTGGGAACGCCACACGTCCCCACTCCTGTAACCAGTCACACAGCTCGAAACGAAATCTCGGTCGGAATGACTTCACCCTGCCAGTAAAGCTGCGCAGCCACTTGCCCGGCCAGTTCGCGATACAGTGAGGTGAACTCGCTGTCAGGCTTGCTGGCAACGGTGGGTTCACCGCGATCGAGATCCTCACGCAGAGAGATATGCAGCGGCAGTTGCCCCAACAGGGCACAGTTGTATTTCTCCGCCAGTTTCTGCGCACCACCGGTGCCAAAAATCGGCTCCAGGTGACCGCAGTGGCTGCAAATATGCACGCTCATGTTCTCGACGATACCCAACACCGGCACGCTGACTTTCTCAAACATGGTGATGCCCTTCATGGCATCCACCAACGCAATGTCTTGCGGCGTCGTCACCACCACTGCGCCCGTCACCGGCACATTTTGCGCCAGCGTCAACTGGATATCCCCGGTGCCCGGCGGCATATCCAATACCAGATAATCGAGATCCGGCCAGAGCGTATCTTGCAGCAGTTGCAACAGCGCTTTACTCGACATCGGGCCGCGCCACACCATCGCATTATCATCCGTCACCAGATAACCGATAGAATTGGTCGCCAAGCCATAAGCCATGATCGGTGCCATGTGTTGACCATCCGGCGAGGTCGGGCGCTCGCTGGCAGTGCCTAACATGGTCGGAATGGACGGGCCATAGATGTCGGCATCGAGAATACCCACCGACGCGCCCTCTGCGGCCAGCGCCAACGCCAGGTTCACTGCGGTGCTGGATTTCCCCACACCGCCCTTGCCAGAGCTAACGGCAATAATGTTTTTAACACCTTTGACACCCGCCTGATTGTTAACACGGCGCAGCGTGGCAATACTGTGTGTCAGGCGCCATTCCACATCTTTGGCACCGGTTAAACGCATCAACTCTGGGCTGACGGTTTCTTTTAATACGTCCAACCCACTCAACCAGGCAAATGGCATCACCAGTTCGATGCGCAGCACCTCATCCAGCAAGGCACAGTGATGCAAGGCATTGAGCGTCGTCAGGTTATTTTTCAGCGTCGGGTGCTTAAACGTGGAGAGGACACCGGTCACCAGTGCCTTCAGCGTATCGGGGGTCTGCTCAGGGATTGTTGCGTTCATCCCGGCTCCTTATCGTTCTCATTATTTTGTGGAAAAACAGCCATAGCATAACAGAATGCCCCGCCCCGATCGTTGACCTCAGTGAAAAAATCGCCCCGGGCAACGAGAACGCCGCGTTGCCCGCGTTTGACAGGGTTTTCCGCTTACAGCGGTTTACGCCACAAGGGCCTATCGGTTAACATCGGGATTCCCTCTCATCATCATGAAAGAAAGTAAGTTCCCCACTATGACTCAAGTCGCTAAGAAAATATTGGTAACCTGCGCGTTGCCTTATGCTAACGGATCAATCCACCTCGGCCACATGCTGGAGCATATCCAGGCTGATATCTGGGTCCGTTATCAGCGAATGCGCGGTCACCAGGTTCACTTTATCTGTGCGGATGACGCCCACGGTACGCCAATCATGTTGAAAGCACAGCAGATGGGCGTGGCACCGGAGCAGATGATTGCGGACGTGAGTCAGGAACATCAGCGGGATTTCGCTGGCTTTCAGATTAGCTACGACAATTATCACTCCACCCACAGTGAAGAGAACCGGGAGTTGTCCGGTCTTATCTATCGTCGTTTGAAAGAGAACGGTTTTATCAAGAACCGCACCATTTCTCAGCTCTACGATCCGGAAAAAGGCATGTTCTTGCCGGACCGTTTCGTCAAAGGCACCTGCCCGAAATGTAAAGCAGCCGATCAGTATGGTGACAACTGCGAAGTGTGCGGCGCGACCTATAGCCCGACGGAACTGATCGACCCGAAATCGGCGGTTTCCGGTGCGACACCGGTGATGCGCGAGTCAGAGCACTTCTTCTTTGATTTGCCCGCATTCAGCGAAATGCTGCAAGCCTGGACGCGTTCCGGTGCGTTGCAGGAGCAGGTCGCCAACAAGATGCAAGAGTGGTTTGATGCCGGCCTGCAACAGTGGGATATCACCCGCGACGCGCCCTACTTCGGTTTCGAAGTGCCGGATGCGCCGGGCAAATATTTCTACGTCTGGCTGGATGCACCGATCGGTTACATGGGATCGTTTAAAAACCTGTGCGACAAGCGCGGTGATATCGATTTTGATGAATTCTGGCGTAAAAAGAGCAGTGCTGAGCTGTACCATTTCATCGGTAAAGACATCGTCTATTTCCACAGTCTGTTCTGGCCTGCCATGTTGGAAGGCAGCGGTTTCCGCAAGCCGACCAACCTGTTTGTGCACGGCTATGTGACGGTAAACGGTGCCAAGATGTCCAAATCGCGCGGCACCTTTATCAAAGCCGAGACCTATCTGCAACATCTGGATGCCGATTGCCTGCGTTATTACTACGCGGCCAAGCTGTCGTCACGCATTGACGATATCGACCTCAATCTGGAAGATTTCGTACAACGCGTGAATGCCGATATCGTTAACAAAGTGGTTAACCTCGCGTCGCGTAACGCCGGTTTCATCAATAAGCGTTTTGGCGGCAAACTGGCGGAAACCCTGGCCGATGGCGAGCTTTATGCCACTTTTGTCAATGCGGCTGACAGCATTGCCGAAGCCTACGCTAACCGAGAATCCGGCAAAGCCATCCGCGAGATCATGGCGCTGGCCGATATCGCCAACCGCTATGTGGACGAACAAGCCCCATGGGTGGTGGCAAAAGAAGAAGGCCGCGATGCGGATTTGCAGGCGATTTGCTCCATGGGGATCAACCTGTTCCGTGTGCTGATGACCTACCTGAAACCGGTATTGCCATCACTGGCTGAGCGCGCCGAAGCGTTCCTCAATACTACGTTGACATGGGATGCGGTAGCACAACCGCTGCTAGGTCACGACGTGAAAGCGTTCAAAGCGTTGTTCAACCGTATCGATCTCGATAGGGTCAATGCGATGGTTGATGCTTCCAAAGAGGACATGAGTGCCAAGAAGGTAGTGACCGGTCCGCTGGCTGACGATCCAATTCAGGATACCATCTCTTTTGACGATTTTGCCAAAGTGGATATGCGCATTGCGCTGATCAAGCGGGCAGATTTCGTGGAGGGCTCTGACAAGCTGCTACGATTGACGCTTGATCTCGGCGGTGAAACGCGCCAGATTTTCTCCGGCATCCGCACAGCTTGCCCCGATCCGAAAGCGCTGGAAGGCCGTTTGACCATCATGGTCGCCAACCTGGCCCCGCGTAAAATGCGCTTCGGCGTATCGGAAGGTATGGTGATGGCCGCAGGTCCTGGCGGCAAGGAAATTTTCCTGCTCAGCCCGGATAGCGGTGCTCAGCCGGGAATGCAAGTTAAGTAACCCATCAAACACACATAACATGGTCATTCCCGCGTAAGCGGGAATCCCGAACAGGCGAAACGCGCTCTTTCTGTCTGAGATCCCCGGCTTGCGTCGAGGATGACGGAGGGGGCGTTGCCGCTCACGCATTTATTCTGTCATTCCCACCCTTTATTTACGGCAAAACATCTCACAGACGTAGCATTCCCCGCCATTTTCTGTTGCTCAATTGTATCTTTTTTGTACGGCGTTTTTTTTGCCATTTTGGCTATTTTTGCAGCGAAAAAACAACCATCAGATTACAAAACTGAAACCAAACGCTATATAATCAATTATGTATTGCCATAAAAACATACCTTTAAAGGAGTAAAAAGGTGTTTTAAATACTTAAATTTTGATTTCGCGCAAAACCCCTATCGTGAGTGTTGTTAAATTGCCTGCAACAAAAAATAAACAAACAATCACATAGGGAAACTAATGCAAATCAATCGAAGAGGTTTCTTTAAAGTTTGTGCAGGGGGAATGGCTGGCACCACCCTCGCCGCACTGGGCTTTGCCCCCACGGAAGCAATGGCATCGGTACGTCAGTACAAATTACTGCGCGCCAAGGAAACTCGTAACAACTGCACCTACTGCTCCGTCGGGTGCGGTGTGTTGATGTACAGCCTGGGTGATGGCGCGAAAAACGCTAAACCGGCCATTTACCATATCGAGGGGGATCCGGATCATCCGGTAAGCCGTGGCTCGCTGTGTCCGAAAGGCGCGGGGCTGGTTGACTACATCCACAGTGAAGGACGTTTGAAGCACCCCGAGTATCGCGCGCCAGGCTCCGACAAATGGCAGCGCATTAGCTGGGATGACGCTATTGATCGTATTGCACGCCTGATGAAGGCAGAAGTGCTGCACGACGGGAAGATCCTCGGCAAACTTCTGATGCACCTGCGCGAACTGTATCGCGAAGAAGGTGGCGTATGCCCTGAACCGTTGATGAACATCAACTGGAACTATCAGGACCCGGAAGACCCAACGCCGGAAGAAATTGCGCGCGAAAGTAACGGTATGGCGCTGGCGGATATTTATGACGACAAGGGCACGCTGATCCTGAAAAAAGGCCAGCAGCTGGCAGACTTCTCGCAGTTGCGCGACGACGGCACCACATCCAGCTTCTGCTGGATTTACGCCGGTAGCTGGACGGAAAAAGGCAACCAGATGGCAAACCGCGACAACAGCGATGCCGGACTGGGGGCAACGCCGGGCTGAGCCTGGTGCTGGCCGCAAAACCGCCGCATTCTGTACAACCGCGCCTCCGCCGACCTGCAAGGGAAACCGTGGGACAGCAAGCGCAAACTGCTGGAGTGGAACGGCCAGAAATGGCAAGGCATTGACGTGCCTGATTTCGCCGCTACCGTACCGCCAGGCAAAGATGCGATGCCGTTTATCATGTTGCCGGAAGGCGTGGCACGTCTGTTTTCGATGGACAAACTGGTCGACGGCCCGTTCCCGGAACACTACGAACCGGTAGAAACGCCGCTTGATACCAACCCGCTGCACCCGTCTGTGGTTTCCAGCCCGGCGGCGCGGCTGTTTGCCCGCGATGCAAAAACCATGGGCAAGGCAAGCGACTTCCCGTATGTCGCCACTACTTACTCCATTACCGAGCTGTTCCGTCACTGGACCAAGCATGCGCGCATTAACGCCATTATCCAACCCGAGCAGTTTGTGGAAATTGGCGAAAACCTGGCGCAGAGCAAAGGGATCAAAGCGGGGGATGAGGTGAAGGTTTCCTGCCAGCGCGGCTACATCAAAGCCAAAGCGGTGGTCACCAAACGAATCAAGACCTTGACCGTCGCCGGTAAAGCGATTGAGACCGCCGGGATACCTTGTCACTGGGGCTTTGAAGGCACCACGCGCAAAGGCTTCCTGGCAAATACCCTCACGCCCAGCGTCGGTGACGCTAACTCGCAAACGCCAGAGTTCAAGGCGTTTTTGGTGAATGTGGAAAAGGTGTAAGGTAGCGCGCTATGTCAATGCAATCTCAAGATATTATTCAACGTTCGGCTACCAGTAGCCTGACACCGCCACCGCACGTGAGAAACGACAAAAGTGAAGTGGCCAAACTGATTGACGTCACCACCTGTATTGGCTGTAAAGCCTGTCAGGCAGCCTGCTCCGAGTGGAATGACATCCGTGACGAAGTGGGCCATAACCACGGGGTGTATGACAACCCGATGGATCTGAGCGCCAAATCCTGGACGGTGATGCGCTTTTCTGAAGTGGAAAGCGCCGATCGTCTGGAGTGGCTGATTGTGGGGGGGTGATCATTTTTACATAGCTAAGGGGGAGGTTCTAGGATGGTGCGATGCCTTTAATCGCGCGGCTTTCGTGAGATTTTAGGGGTTTTGCATAGCCCAGATAAAAATGAGCAAAAATCG
>NZ_JBPETA010000057.1:0-17156 GCF_051710365.1 Symbiopectobacterium sp.
CTTGTTATAGGAGGGCCAGTTAGTGATTTTAAAATTTTGTTTTGCCATGGAGACCTGATTTTGAAACAACTATGGTGATCTGTTCCGATGATTACCCAAACTTTCTATTTATTCAACAAAGCCCTGCCGGGGTTAACTCGCCGAAATCATGCTGTGTTTTGTGCTGCCTCCTTTGCGGCACACGCTGCCTTGTACCCGGATTATGGCGATTAACACCGCATCAGATGGCAGTCCCTGCTGTCTGAAGTAGGCAGTCTATCCCATCCGGATTTTTACCATGGGAAGGTGAATACGGTTTGTACGGTGCAATACGGTACATAGCCACACGCTGACACGGAGCTTGTCTTTCTTTCCTGACGTGCCTTCAGTCTGACACCCCATCGCACAGCGTAAGCTTGTGCGCTCCCCGGATAGACGCCATTGTTTGGTTTCACACACAGTGGAAAACAGAATGGCTATCAAGTTTGAAAATATCAACGTCGGTAAGAAATTAGGGCTGGGGTTCTTTTTGGTATTGCTGTTAACCGCACTGATTGCGGGCCGAGAAATTAGTTACATTGGGTCGTTACAAGAGAGTATTCAAAAAGTTAATTTGAGTAATCAGATTAATACCGAGGTTAATCAGGCTAAATATTATCGTGCCCGCTTTGGTGCCAATTACGATCTGAGCGACATCAAACAAAACAGTATTCATATCGACAACATCAATACGCTGGTCGCCCAGGCCAAGACACTAAGCTGGTCTGCTCAGGATAGCAAAACGCTCGATAGCATCACGGCCACGATCAATAGTTACAAGCAGCAGCGCCAAAACTATCTGGATGCTGTTACCACCAAAGATAACGTCAGAAAAAGCTGGAGCCTGGACGGCACCGATCAGGCGATGAGCAAGCTTGACGACCAGCTGTGCGCGACGGGCGATAGCCAATCACAGCAACTGCTGCTGGCTGATTTCAAAACCAAGCTGATGACAGTGCGCTTCCATCTGGACAATTTGCTGATGGAACGCACCAAGGCAGCAGAAGAAACGCTGACCGACTCCATCAATGAAGCGCAGACAGCATTGACCTTCCTGAGCCAGAGCCTTTCCGTCGAACAGCGGGAAACGCTGGACCCGGTTCTGAGCACCATGAACCACTATGAGGAGCAGGTGCTCTCTTACATGCCGGCTTACCAGAAGGAGATGGAGAGCGTCACGCAGATGAACGACATCGCCGTAACGCTGAGCGATCGCATCACCGAACTGCTGCACGCACAGCTACAGCAAACCGACCACAACGTGCGCACCTCAGAAATCCAGTTGACCGTAACGGCCCTGATCACCCTGCTGGCTGGGCTGTTGATCGCCTGGTTTATTTCGCGACAAATCACCGCGCCGCTCAACCATACGCTCACCATCGCTGAGCGCATTGCCACGGGGGATCTGACCATGAACATGTCGACCTCGCGCCGCGATGAACTGGGCCAGTTATTGAACGCCATGGCAAAAATGAACGGTAATCTGCACCAAATGATTGATGATATCCGCGTTGGCGTCGGTCAAATCTCTACCGCTGCCAGCGAGATCGTCGCTGGTAACACCGATCTCTCTTCTCGCACCGAGCAGCAAACGGCGGCCAGCATGGAGCAACTGACCGCCACCGTGAAGCAAAATGCGGATAACGCCAACCATGCCAACAAGCTGGTGGTGAATGCCTCGCAAACCGCTAAACAGGGTGGCGAACAGGTAGGCCATGTGGTGCAAACCATGGTGGATATCGAACAAAGCTCCAAGCGCATTGCCGAAATCACGTCGGTTATCAACAGCATTGCCTTCCAGACAAACATTCTGGCGCTGAACGCAGCGGTCGAAGCGGCGCGCGCCGGGGAACAAGGGCGTGGTTTTGCTGTGGTTGCTGGGGAAGTGCGCAATCTGGCACAACGCAGCTCACAAGCCGCCAAAGAGATCGAAGGGCTCATCAGTGAGTCCGTCACGCAAATCAGCCAGGGGGCCAATCTGGTCACCAACGCGGGCAAGACCATGGATAACATCGTGAAATCGGTAACGCAGGTGCACGATATCATGGGTGAAATCGCCACCGCGTCTGAAGAGCAGAGCCGTGGTATTGCTCAGGTCAGTCAGGCGATTGCGGAAATGGATGGCACCACGCAGCAGAACGCCGCGTTGGTAGAGCAATCCGCCGCCGCCGCTAACTCACTGGAAAAGCAAACGCAGGTGTTGACGGAAGCGGTATCGGTATTTCGCCTTACACAAGCCGCAGACGGGGCTACTCCCGCCCTCGGCTATGGCGAACGCCCGGCACAGCTCGACTATCAGCGGTAAATAGCCGCGGTAAGCAACAACCGACCTGAGATAAGGTTGATATAAGATTCCGCGTCGTAAAAAAACGGGCGGTGCGCTATCAAAAGCGCGCCGCCCGTCGACGTTCTGAACCGCAACCTAAAAGGCTTTCTTAAGGCTAATCTGCGAGATTAATGCCGTCAGAGAAAGCACCATCGTGGAACGCACCACCTGCTGATAACGCTGCTGCTGCATCGGGATCAGCAAGCTCCCCCCCCCATTAGCCGTTCAGGAGGATGCGACAACGCGGTGACACAGTGCAGTTCGGTAATCTGCCCGAGAATCTCATCATCGGTAAAACGATAGTCGTTTTCGTCTTGGAATAACTCTTCCCCTAACGCCATCACCAACTCGGCATCTTCATACTCTTTACGGCTGATCATACCCAGACCGTAAATCAGCTTTAAACGCACCGAGAGATCCCCTAACGGACCACTGCCAGTCATTAACGGCTCTACCGCGTATTTCACCGCATAATCGTCTTTACGGAAGATTTGCAGCATGAGAATATTCACGGCTTCCGCCAACAGCTCAACCGCTTTCAGCATAAAGCTGCGCACTGTTTTCGCCGCATTGAGGGATTCCAGCACGCGATTCTCAAAGGCTTGAGTTTCTTCCATCATAACGTCCCTGCCGAACGGCGCGAATTATTGCATGGCGTTATACACACTCACTGCTTGCTCCACAACCTTACTCTGCACGTCCAGACCAGAAATTTGCGCCAACGCAGCCTGCGGCCCCAGGTTATCCAACAACGCCGCCAGTTCCTGCGCTTGCGGGTCCTGCTCGCTGCGGTAATGCATAGCCGCCGCGATACCGATAATCAGGTTGTCATTGGGCAATTGATACTCCAGCGTGCCCAGCAGCGGTTTGATCAGGCGATCGCCTGCGCTAAGTTTACGCAGCGGCTGACTCCCAACCCGCTCAACATCGTCATGCAGATAAGGGTTTTCGAAGCGGCTTAAAATCTTGTTGATGTAGGCAGCATGCTTCTCGGCATCAAAGCCGTAACGCTTAATCAGCACGGCTCCGCTCTCTTCCATCGCCCCACGCACTACAGCACGCACCTCGGTATCCAGAATGGCATCGCGGATCGTCTGATGACGAGCCTGCTGGCCAAGATACGCGGTAATGGCATGGCCAGTATTGAGTGTAAACAGCTTACGTTCAACGAATGCCATCAGATTGTCGGTTAATTCCATGCCCGCAATCTGCGGTAAAGGCCCGACGAATTGGGTTTGGTCGACAATCCATTCACTGAAAGTTTCTACCGTCACGGCCAAGGGATCGTCCTGGCTCGCTTCCACCGGTGGAACAATGCGGTCTACCGCCGAATCAACAAAACCTACGTGCTCGTTGACCCATGCCTGCTCGTTCTCCGGCAGATGCTTCCACACGTGTTGTTTTAACTGCGTGGTGCCGCGCACCATATTTTCACAAGCAATGATATTCAGTGGGCGCGTATTGCCCTGCGCATGGCGCTTCACCAACCCCTGAGCAATGGCACCCGCGATTTTTTCGAGAATTTGCGGCCCTACCGCCGTCGTCACCACATCAGCCTCGGCAATCAACGCCACGGCTTCCGGGCTTGCGCTGTGCATCGCGCTGACGTTGCTGATCGTTTCCAACTGTGCCTGCTCGCCGACCACTCTCACCTGATACTGCTTACGGTTGTTGATAGCATCCAGCAACGGCTGGTTCACATCTGCAAAGGTGAGTTCGATGTTGGCGTCTGCCAGCAGTTTTCCGATAAACCCGCGTCCGATATTTCCGGCACCAAAATGTAAAGCTTTCATCATGCGTTAACCTTTCAAAACAATGGCAAAAAAGAGGCCGCCCGAAGGCGGCGCTGCCGATGCATCAGGCACTCTTTTTCTCGGAGAGCAGGTCTAGCACTTCCTGCACATCCTGGGTCTGCGCTAAACGGGCAATCACGGTGTCATCGTCCAGCGCATTGGTCAGGCGGGTGATCACCGCAATATGTTCGTTATTACGCGCCGCGATACCGATCACCAATTTTGCCACGTCATCCTCATCATCACCGAAGCGCACCCCCTGCGGATATTGGCAGAAGACGATGCCGGTTTTCAGCACGCGATCTTTGGCTTCAATGGTGCCATGCGGCACGGCGATGGACTCGCCCAGATAAGTCGAGGTCAGCTTTTCACGCGCCAGCATCGCATCCACATATTCCGGCTCGACATAGCCACCTTTCACCAGTTGCTCACCGGCAAAGCGAATCGCCTGCTCTTTATCGCTCGCCTGCAAGTTCAGGAATACGTTAGCAGCGCCCAGTTGGAACAAGGTGGCGGCTTGCGGCTCAACAACCGGTGCGGCGGCAACGCTGCCACCCGCAGGTTGAGCGGCGGCCAGACGGCTCACCAGATCGCTGTACAACTGGCTGTCGAGGAAGTTGGTCAGCGAAATATGCTGTGCTTGTGGTGCATGGCGCAGGGCGCGTTCGGTCAAATCACGATGCGTAATCACCAGATCGACATCCTCAGGCAAGCTGTTGATGGCGCTATTGGTGACAGAAATTTGCGTCAGCCCGGCGTCCTGCACTTTCTTGCGCAATACGCCAGCCCCCATGGCGCTGGAACCCATGCCAGCATCACAGGCCACAATGATCTTGCGCACGGTGCTCAGATCGCCGCTGATGCCAGTGGGCACTGAACCGCCCTTGGAGGCTGCTTTCATCTCTTGCACTCGACGTGTGGCTTCATCGAGATCGTCACCCTCTTTTACCTTGGTGCTTTTCAGCAGAATCGCTGACAGCACAAAGGAGACGGCAAACGCAGCAGCAATCGCCACGATATTGGCAAAATAAGCCCCTTTCGGCGTCATTGCCAACACGGCCAGAACAGAGCCCGGAGAAGCCGGAGAAACCAGACCACCGCCCAGTAAGCTCAGCGTGAACACGCCGGTCATGCCGCCCAGAATCACCGCAATCAGCAGACGCGGATTCATCAGAACATACGGGAAATAGATTTCGTGGATACCGCCCAGGAAGTGGATGATGGCAGCGCCCGGTGCGGACTCTTTAGCATTACCGTGGCCAAAGAACATGTAGGCCATCAGCACACCCATGCCCGGACCAGGGTTGGCTTCAATCAGGAAGAAAATAGACTTACCGGTTTCCGTCTCCTGTTGGATACCCAGCGGCGAGAAGATACCGTGGTTAATGGCGTTATTCAGGAACAGTATTTTGGCCGGTTCAACAAAGATGGAGGCCAACGGCAGCAGGTTGGTCTGCACCATCAGGTTTACGCCCGCCGCCAGGATTTTCGACAACCCTTCTACGAGCGGACCAATAGCCCAAAACGCCAGCATAGCCAACAACATGCCGATAATACCGGCCGAGAAGTTGTTGACCAGCATTTCAAAACCGCTTTTGATTTTACCATCTACAGCGCGGTCAAAACGTTTGATGGCCCATCCGCCCAACGGGCCAACGATCATTGCGCCAAGGAACATCGGCATATCCACACCGACGATCACCCCCATCGTGGTGATAGCACCGACCACGCCACCGCGATCGCCCGCCACCAAACGGCCGCCGGTGTAACCGATAAGCAGCGGCAGCAGATAGGTGATCATCGGTCCCACCAGCTTGGCGAGTGTTGCATTCGGCAGCCAGCCGGTTGGAATAAACAACGCGGTAATCAGGCCCCAAGCGATAAACGCCCCGATATTAGGCATTACCATGTTGCTCAGGAAGCGGCCAAAATTCTGAACTTTGACCTTTGTATCTGCTGTGAGCATAAAAACACACCCCTATTCAAACGCGCGATCGCAAGCACGTGTGGTCATTATCGTGAGACGGTGTGACTGCCTTCCGTCGGTAGAGATCGTGCGGACTCTAGCACGTCGGTTTGATACCGCAACCTCACGGCCATATGTGACAAACATCACACATAATCCCCACATCATTGCTACATTTTAGTGACTGAGTTCACATAAAATCACCGAATACGATCAATTCGACGCATCATCATCCGCATCAACGGCAGCACAATGTGACTTCAATCACATTACAACGCTGTGATTTTGTTTTTATTATGTGATTCAAATCACTAAATATCATCACCACCTCACGTTATTGCCCTATAGCGATGGTTTCAACAGCGGTAAAAGTGGTGGTAATCCGTTCATCAAATCGCGCTGCTGTATTGCCAGAGGCGTAATCAGCGCGTTGTAACGCGCCGCCTGCTGCGCCGTTTCAAACTGCACCTGATTTTCCCACAAAAGTGACCTGCTTGCCCTGGGCCTGAAGGAAGTCCCCCACCTGCGCCAACTGCTGTGCCAGCGTGGCGGCGGTCGGCACCACGTTCCCCAATGCCGCCGCCGGTTGGACCACCACCTGCGAGTAAACGCGCTCATACAGCACTTGCACCTCTTGCGGCTGGCTCAGGTTACGACGAGCTGAGTCTGCCTGGGTTTTTGCCGCCTGTACCTGTTGCCCCAGCAGGTTTATCGCCCCAACAGCGCTACGCACGCCGTCATGTTGCGTCAAATAATCCTGCGGCACACGAATCTGAGAAACGTGCTCCAATAACGGTTTGAGGCTCACCGCCATGCTTTGCCGCAACTGCTGGGAAAAGGTGGTTAAGATGGCGTAATCGTTGGCAAAAGGTCCTAACCGTTTTTTCTGATCGTCACTCAGTGCAGGCGGCACGCTACCCGGTTGTGATGGCACGCTTTGCAATACCGTGATAAACGCCTTGCGCTGCTCCGCTTCACTATCACCACAGGCTGCCAGTTGGAACACCATACCCAACGCCAGCACCGGCAATAGCCAGCGCGCGCGCCACCCCATTGTTATCGTCATGCCATACTCCTTATCGCACGTCTTATCCGGTGAAGAAGCGGACCACATTGCTCCGCCTTATCCTTAAGCATAGTCGAATCAGCGCGATACCCTCGTTTTTCTGCCAAGTTACCGGGATACTCAGGATGCGATGGCCGGATAACAACGCACTGCTGCAAAATTGAGCAATACACCCATAACGGTGCAACGCCACAGCGCAAAACACGCATATGGCAGGAATCACTCTATTTCCCTCTGTTTTACGACCATATGCAGCAAAAACATCACTCACAGCCCCGAAACGCAGAGATAAAATCTGCCATTTTTTGCTATTGCGCTGGCGTGATTCTTGCTCAGTGGGTATATCCCATCACAACGCAGGAAAGACAGACGATGACACCCGCACTTCATCTTGGTGAGCAAAACGGTTTTCGTTGCGCATCGCGCATTCAGGAACTGGCACAACACAGTCAACTGCTGACCGATTGGGCATTACGCTATGACCAAATCTCTCACGGGCGATTTGAAGGTAGCCTGAAAGAGGCCTGGCTGGACGGCGTACAGTTCTACCAAGAGCAACTGTCACAATCGGTATTTCAACGCGGCCAGGGCCGAACGGGCACGCTCTGCCTCGGGGTGTTTAATGCGCTGTCGGGAGAAGCGCGCTGGATGGGAAACAGCCTGACGCAGCAGGACATTACCTGGTCCTACGACGGCGGCGAGTTGATGCTGCAAACGCCGGAAACCTCTTCGCTATTGGTACTGAGCATTCCTTTAGCACTGTTATCGGATATCACCGATGAACTGCCAAACCGGGTCTACGCCATTCATCACGATCTACTTGCCAAACGGCTGCGCGAACACATCTTGGCCATGTTGCACAGCGTGATGGAACACCCACTGCAATTTGCGCAACGGCAGGCACGGTTGCAATTTCTCAGTGATATCCGCGAGCTTGCCTTTGCCTTTTTCACAGCCGTGGGCACGCAGACCATCAGCGTGCGCCCTTCTCTACAAAAGGCGCAGTGTGTCGTCACCAAAGCACAGGACGCACTGATCGCTCATCGCGATCGGCCACTAACCATGGATGAGCTGTGCCAACTGACCCACACCTCGTGTCGCACCCTGCAAAACTGTTTTGAAACCGTCACGGGCCAAAGCCCAGCAGTATTCCTGAAAAACATGCGACTCAACGGGGTGAAACGCATGCTGGTGATGGAAGGAGAGTACGCACAGATCAGCGAAATCGCCTCCAAGTGGGGCTTCTGGCACCTGTCGCAGTTTACCGCCGACTACAAACGCCTGTTTGCTGAACTGCCCTCGCACACACGGCGTGCGGTTCATCATTTGATCTGAAAATGATGACTATTCGTCACATTCAGGTTTGCCAGATTTCGATAACGCACACCCCAGAGCCCTTCATAGACTGACCATGAACCATCACGTAGGGGAACGGAACATGGCACAGCACTCATCATCAGCGCACGCGCTGCCCCAGACGGCATTGCCGCAGGGGAACCAACTCCAGAAAGGCAGCCTTGGCCTTTGGTCGATCATCTTTTTTGTTATTGCCGCCGCATCGCCCTTAACCGGCGTCGTCGGGGGCTTGCCCGTCGCCTTTATGGCAGGCAACGGCGCAGGCGTTCCCGGTGTTTATGTCCTGGCGGGCGCATTGCTGCTTATTTTCAGCTTTGGTTTTATCGCCATGAGCCGTTATGTGGTAAACGCTGGCGCTTTCTACGCCTATATCGCACAAGGGCTGGGCACCCACAGTGGCATCGCCGGGCTCGGCATCGCGCTGCTGACTTACACCGCCATTCAGCTTGCCGTCACTGCCATGTTTGGCTTCTTCTTCGCGCAGTTCGTGCAGATGCACACCGGTATCGCAGCACCCTGGTGGCTGTTCTCGCTGCTGATGCAAGCGGCAGTCGTCGCGCTCGGCATTGCCAAAGTGGAACTGGGCGGCAAAGTGCTTGGCGTATTGATGCTGATGGAAGTCGGCATTGTGTTGCTGGTTGACGCCGCCATTGTTACCCAGCCTATTGCCTTTGATATCAGCGCGTTTACCCCTTCCACCGTGTTTCATGGCGATGTGGGCATTGCGATGATCTTCGCCATTTGCTCTTTCGTCGGCTTTGAAGCGACGGCGATCTACTCGGAAGAGTGTCGGCAACCGGCCAGGATAATCCCACGCGCCACACTGCTCGCCGTGGTGCTGATCACCAGCTTTTTCGCCCTCTCCGGCTGGGCATTTGTGCAATATGCGGGGGCTACTCACGTTGCCGAGCTCGCCGCCAAAGATCCCGGGATGTTTGTGTTTACCGTTACCGAACAGGTGCTTGGTCCGTGGGCTATACAGGTGATGTCCGTCTTGCTGATCACCAGCCTGTTTGCCGCAACACAGGCGTTCCATAACACGCTGTCTCGCTACCTGTTCGCCATTAGCCGTGACGGTTTGCTGTGGTCGAAAATGGCAAAAACCCACCGCACGCACCAGACACCCTATATCGCCAGTCTGGTGCAAGGCGCGTTTATGCTGTGCGCCACCGCACTGTTCGCCCTGGCGCAGTTAGACCCGATGGCGAACGTTTTCTCCTGGGCTTCCGCCTTGGGCAGCATGTCGATTCTGGTGCTGCAATTCAGCGTCTCGCTCGCCGTTCTCGCCTACTTCCAGCGGAATCCTTCGCTGCCAGTGTCACGCTGGAGCCGCCTTATCGCTCCGGCCCTCTCCGCCCTCGGCATGCTGGCAACGCTGGCGCTGGTGGTCAATAACCTCGACGTACTGAGCGGCTCCTCCTCGCCGGTGGTGTCATCGCTACCCTATCTGGTGCTGATGGTGGCGTTTGCCGGGTTTATGAGTGCGCACTTCCTGCGTCGATTGAGCCCCGAGCGCTATTCACGCATCGGCCAAATGGTCGAAACCCTGTAACGCCACGCGGATTCGTCCGTTGCAGCTCCGGCGGCAACGGCTCACCGTCATCTGATTTCATGGAGTTCACAATGACAACACCCTATAACCACACCGATTACCGTTTTTGGCACCCGATGGCACACCCGAATGACTGGGTCGAACGCGAACCGCTGCGCATTGTTAAAGGCGACGGCCTCTACATCTGGGATGATAAAGGGCGCAAAATGCTCGATGGCTTCGCTGGGCTGTGGTGCGTAAACGTGGGCCACAATCGCCCGGAAGTGAAAGCCGCCATCGCCAAACAGATGGATGAACTGGCTTACTACCAACTGTTTGACGGCGTCAGCCACCCGATGGCCGAAGCGTTATCTAATCGCCTCATTCAGATGACACAGCAAGAAGATATGCGGCGGGTGTTGTACGGCATGGGCGGCTCAGACGGTGTGGAAACCGCCCTCAAGGTGGCGCGTCAGTACTGGATTTTGCAAGGCAAGCCGCAACGCACGCGCTTTATCTCGCTAAAGAATGCCTATCACGGCGTACACATGGGTGGCACCTCGGTGTCTGGCCTGCCGATTTACCGTCTTAACTACGGCCCAATGCTGGAAGGCTGCACGCAGATCGAATCGCCCTGGCAGTATCGCAACCCGTGGAACTGCGACGATCCCGATACGTTAGGCAAACGGGTGGCTGAGCAGCTAGAGCGTGAAATTCTTTATTACGGACCGGATACGGTTGCCGCCTTCATCGCTGAACCCGTGCAGGGCGCAGGCGGCGTGATTGTGCCACCCGCTAACTTCTGGCCGCTGGTGCGCGAGATCTGTGATAAATACGGCGTACTGCTGATCGCCGATGAAGTAGTCACCGGATTTGGCCGCAGCGGGGCGATGTTTGGTTCACGCGGTTGGGGCGTAAACCAGACATCATGGTGTTTGCCAAAGCACTCACCGCCGGATATGTGCCGCTGTCTGCTACCGTGCTGAATCAGCGTATCGAAGCGGCCTATCTGGACAACCGCGATGCGCGTGGATTGCTGATGACGGGTTTTACCTACGGTGGTCACCCGCTGGCTTGCGCCGCCGGGTTGGCGGTGTTGGATATTGTTGAGCAGGAGAATCTGCCAGCCAATGCCGCACATCAGGGGGAATACTTGCTGGATCAACTGCTGCCGTTTGAGTCACGCTTCCGCTCCGTGGGCAACGTACGGGGCAAAGGGCTGATGCTGGCGCTGGATCTGGTAGAGGACAAAGCGAGCAAGCGCTCATTAGCGCCGGATAACGGGCTGGCATTCCGTATTGCAGAAGCGGCACGCGATGCCGGCGCGGTGGTACGTCCGGTCGGACCGAAACTGGTGTTGGCTCCACCGTTAACCATCGATAAAGCCGGTTGCGATACGCTGGTGATGGCACTGCAAATGGCGTTTGAGAAGGAAGACCGGTAGCAAGACACAGGTAGAAAAAAGGGCCGTTCCTGCATGAACGGCCCTTATTTGTTTAGATGCTACGCGTCGCGCTGTTCACTTACTGCAATACGGAAATATCCGCTACTTTCAGAAACAGGTTACGCAGTTGATTAAGCAGCGTCAGACGGTTCAGGCGCACGCTTTCGTCTTCCGCGTTAACCATCACCTTATCGAAGAAGTTATCAACCGGTTCGCGCAGTTCGGCCAGTTCCGCCAACGCTTCCTGATAGCGCCCTTCAGCGAACCAGGGTGCCAGTTTGCTTTCCAGCGCGGTAACGTAGGTGGCCAGTTGAATTTCCTCTTTCTCTTTGAGCAGAGCAGCATCAATGTTGGCGTTCAGCGTATCGGTGGATTTCGCCAGGATGTTGGACACACGCTTGTTGGCCGCAGCCAGCGCAGTGGCGGCATCCAGCGAACGGAAGTGACTCACCGCTTTCACGCGGGCATAGAAATCTGCCGGACGGGTCGGGCGACGGGCCAATACCGCCTGAATGGTGTCCACGCTATGACCTTCTTCCTGATACCAGGCGCGGAAACGGCCCAGCATGAATTCGATCACGTCATCGACCACTTTAGCGTTGGTCAGCTTGTCGCCATACAGGCGTACCGCTTCTTCCGTCAGCGTTTGCAGATCGAGCGGCAACTGTTTCTCAACGATAATACGCAGCACACCCAACGCAGCGCGGCGCAACGCGAACGGGTCTTTATCCCCTTTCGGGTGTTGACCGATACCGAAAATTCCCGCCAGCGTGTCCATCTTGTCGGCAATCGCTAATGCACAGGCAACGCCTGACGCAGGCAGTGCATCCCCGGCAAAACGCGGCTGATACTGTTCGTTCAGGGCAACGGCAACGTCTTCGGCTTCGCCGTCGTGACGCGCGTAGTGCATCCCCATTACGCCCTGGGTGTCGGTAAATTCGAACACCATGTTGGTCATCAGGTCACACTTGGAGAGCAAACCGGCGCGTTTCGCGTGAGCAACGTCGGCACCGATTTTCTCCGCCACCCAGCCCGCCAAGGCCTGAATGCGATCGGTCTTGTCGCGCAGCGTACCCAACTGCTGTTGGAACAGCACGGTTTGCAGACGCGGCAGATGATCTTCCAGACGTTTTTTACGGTCGGTGTTGAAGAAGAATTCGGCATCCGCCAGACGCGGGCGCACCACTTTCTCGTTACCCGAAATAATCTGTTGCGGATCTTTGGATTCAATGTTGGCAACAAAGATGAAATTCGGCAGCAGCTTTCCGGCGTTGTCATACACAGGGAAATACTTCTGGTCGCCCTTCATGGTGTAAACCAGCGCTTCGGCGGGCACTGCCAGGAATTTCTCTTCAAAGCGCGCGGTCAGCACCACCGGCCATTCCACCAGTGAGGTCACTTCTTCCAGCAGGCTTTCGCTCAGATCGGCATTACCACCAATCTGACGCGCAGCCGCTTGCGCATCGGCTTTGATCAACGCCTTACGCGCTTCATAATCGGCGATAACCTTGCCGCGCTCCAGCAGGATGCTCGGGTATTGGTCAGCGTTATCGATGGTGAATTCGGGTTCGCCCATAAAGCGATGACCGCGCACGGTACGAGCGGATTCAATGCCCAGTACCTGACCGGAGATCAGTTCATCACCCAGCAGCATCGTTACCGTATGCACCGGACGCACAAACTGGGTCTCTTTGTCGCACCAGTGCATCAGTTTCGGGATCGGCAGTTTCGCCAGCGCGTTTGCGACCATATCCGCCAACAGCCCCTGAGCGCTGCCGCCTTTTACCAGCGCGCGATACAGCAGCCACTCGCCTTTGTCGGTCGTCAAACGTTCTGCCTGATCGACAGTGATACCGCAGCCGCGCGCCCAGCCTTCAGCCGCTTTGGTCGGTTTGCCCTCAGCGTCATACGCCTGAGCAATGGCCGGACCACGTTTTTCGACTTCACGATCCGGTTGTGCGGCGCTCAGTTGCGCCACTTTCAACGCCAAACGACGCGGTGCGGCAAACCAACTCACGTCACCGTGTGTCAGTCCGGCATTATCCAGTTCAGTGGTGAAGTTGGCGGCAAAGGACTCCGCCAGAGAACGCAGCGCCTTTGGCGGCAGCTCTTCCGTGCCGATTTCCACCAGAAAAGTCTTGTCAGTCATCGCTGTTAGCTCTCTTTCTTGTTACACATCGGGAAGCCCAGCGCTTCACGGGAAGCGTAGTAGGCTTCGGCCACCGCTTTGGTTAGCGTGCGAATGCGCAGGATATAGCGCTGACGTTCGGTAACGGAAATGGCTTTACGCGCGTCCAGCAGGTTAAAGCTGTGCGCCGCTTTCAGAATGCGCTCATAGGCAGGCAGCGGCAGCGGTTTTTCCAGCGCCAGCAGCTGTTGCGCTTCTTTCTCGTACTGCTCGAAGCAGGTAAACAGGAAATCGACGTCAGCGTATTCGAAGTTATAGGTGGATTGTTCCACCTCGTTTTGGTGGAACACGTCGCCGTAGGTGGTTTTACCCAGCGGGCCATCGCTCCACACCAGGTCATAGACGCTGTCCACACCCTGAATGTACATTGCCAGACGTTCCAGACCATAAGTGATCTCGCCGGTCACCGGCTTGCACTCAAGCCCCCCCACCTGTTGGAAGTAGGTAAACTGCGTGACTTCCATACCGTTCAACCACACTTCCCAGCCCAGCCCCCAGGCACCCAGCGTCGGGTTCTCCCAGTTATCTTCCACGAAACGAATATCGTGAATGGTCGGGTCCAGCCCCAGCTCTTTCAGCGAACCGAGATACAGTTCCTGAATATTGTCTGGTGACGGCTTGATGATGACCTGAAACTGATAATAGTGTTGCAGGCGGTTCGGGTTTTCCCCGTAACGACCGTCGGTAGGACGACGCGACGGCTGTACATAGGCTGCGGCAATAGGCTCTGGCCCCAGCGCGCGCAGACAGGTCATCGGATGAGAAGTGCCAGCGCCGACTTCCATATCCAAAGGTTGGACAATGGTGCAGCCTTGGCGAGCCCAGTAATCCTGCAACGTCAGGGTCAGGCCCTGGAAGGTCTTGGTATCAAACTTTTGCATGTCAGATTCACGCGATATATGTGGATTTATATGGAATTCGCCAGTATACCCTCTGAGTGCAAGATATACAGCCAGAATGCTGCAACAACTTCACTTCAGCGGCACTTTATTGATGTTGAGGCCAGTTTCGCACGGCGCGGCCCATGACGGGCCGCGCCCATCGGCTCACGCGGTAAATACCGTTTGCAGCATTTTCAGGCTCAGCACCAGCAGCAGTGCGGCAAAGATCTTTTTCAAGGTAGCAACCGGCAAACGATGCGCCAAACGCGCACCAAACGGCGCGGTAAGCTCACCGCCGAAATCAGCAGCACGGCAGGCACAGAGACATAGCCCAGCGTGTAGGCAGGCATCCCCGCCGTGGACCAGCCGTTAATCATATAACCCAGCGCCCCCGCCAGCGATACCCCAGCCACTCCCGGCAGTTGGCGCTGCGCTTTGGGCTTGATGTTGAGCACCATCTGCAATGAAACATAGGCCATAAAGCAGGAAAAGAAGATGGCCAGCGCCCGCGTAGGCAGCAGCGTCACCAACCAGGTGGCGGCGAAGGTGCCGATAAGGATCGCCGGCGTAATACGCAGCACCACGGGCCATAGCACCGCCTGATGCTGGTGATGGGTGCGCAAGCTGGAGATCGCGGTAATAACAATCGCCGCCATTGAGGTGCCCAGTGCCAAATGCACCAGATGCTCACCTTGCACGCCCTGTGCAGCAAACAGTGCCGTTAAAATCGGCACCATGATGCCGCCACCGCCAATCCCCAACAGCCCCACCACGCTGTCCGATGTGCCCGCCAAAACCGCCGTTTCCGATGCCATGTCGAAAGCGCTGAAAAAACGCGGCTTCAAGTTTATCGGCTCAACCATCTGCTACGCCTTTATGCAAGCCGCTGGTTTGGTCAACGATCACACTACCGACTGCTTCTGCTATCAAGAGGCCGCGTGTGATTAGGGACTACCGGCCAGAGGATCTTGCCCTCCTCCTCCCCCTGTGGCTGGAAAGCACTACCCGATAGCACCCGTTCATCAACCCAACCTATTGGCAGGAAAGCGAACCGCTGGTGCGCGAACAGTATATCCCTGACTCGGAAACCTAGGTTTATGAGGTTGAAGGCGCGATCGTCGGTTTCATCAGCGTGATGGAACAACGTTTTGTTGGCGCACTGTTTGTCCATCATCGCTGGCATGGAAAAGGCGTGGGCGTCGCGCTGATGACTCATGTGCAGCAGCGCTTCCCTATGCTGAGTCTGGAAGTGTATGAACAAAACCTGCGTGCCTGTGCCTTTTACCAGAAGCTGGGTTTCTCCCCGGTAAAACGTACATTCCCCTCCGAAACCAATGCTCCCGCGCAGATTATGCAATGGGAAAAAATGGCCTGACGATGTCAGGCTAGCCTGTATACCTCCCCCCCCCCCTCAATAACCTGCCCTGCCTGCCAATAGGTTGTCGTACCCACGCTCTGTTCCACGCGTAATTAGTGATAACGATCGCGTTTCATCAACCCTGTGGTTGAATCACTCACCCTTTAATTGGTTTATTATATGGAATTACTATTCAATATATTGAATAGAATGAAAGCAGATCGGATTAAAGGCATTATCCCTCCCCTTCCCACGTTGACGGATGCTGAAGGGAACCTCGACAAGCAAGCAATGGGCAGGTTGCTCGATCGGGTGATTAACGCTGGCGTACACGGCGTGCTGGCACTGGGCACCTGCGGCGAATTTTATGCTTTGCGCCGGGAAACCCGTCAGGAAACCGCAGAATTTGTGGTTAACCATGTTAATGGTCGCGTGCCGGTGATCCTCGGTATCGGCGGCACCTGCATCGACGATGTCCTGTATTTCGGGCAGCATGCAGCGCGCTGTGGCGCGGATGCCGTATTGGTCATCAATCCTTATTACGCACCGCTCAGCGCAGAGAGCCTTTTTCGCTTTTACCAAACCGTGGCGGAAAATCTCGCACTGCCGATCATGATTTATAACTTTCCGCAGCTGACGGGGCACACAATTTCTGCCGATATGGTGCGTCGTTTAGCGCAGCAATTCCCGTCGATCATCGGCATTAAAGACACCATTAATAATATCAGCCACATTCGGGAATTGATGAATCAGGTTAAACCTCACCGCCCGGACTTCCTGATTTTTGCCGGTTACGATGAATACCTGTTAGACACGCTGATATTAGGAGGCGATGGCGGCTTTCCGGCGAGTGCTAATTTCTCCCCAGACGTTACCGTTAAACTCTATGAGCATTTTTGCGCAGAAAACTATTCAGCGGTATTTCAACAGCGACGTGAATTATCGCGGCTGGCGCAGCTTTTTTCCATTAACGCCCCCTTGCCTGATTTACTCAAACATCTGTTAGCAATGACGGGAATGTATACGCCTGACGGCAGCGCCAATAAAACAAATAGGCTTTCGCCGGAACATATTGCGGAATTAAAAGACCTTCTGCCATTACGTGAAGCCGTCATTCCGCACCTGATTTTTCTTTTTTCGGGACTTGACGGTATTCTGAAGTTCTGAATTTATTACTGCTTTTTGCAGACCAATCAGCATGAGTACTCCCCACGTTACCATCCGTAACCT
>NZ_JBPETA010000058.1:0-16871 GCF_051710365.1 Symbiopectobacterium sp.
CGGCGGCGAGGAATTTTTAGTGCTGCTCCCGGAAACGTCGCAGGACATTGCCGAGCAGATCGCCGAGCGGCTGCGCACCAGCACGGAGGCGATGGCATCGCCTGCGGGTCATATCACCATTTCACTGGGCGTTTCCCTGTGGCGCGCAGACAAAAACGGCGATTTTACCATCGATCAGGCACTGAAGTTGGCTGATAAAGCGCTCTACCGCGCCAAGCAGGAAGGCCGTAATCGCGTTGTACTGGCTCCAGGTGCTTGAAGATTGCGGGAGTGAAGATAACGCTAGACTATAACTGTATATATAACCATACTTAATACTTCTCTTTTGGCTGAGGTATTCACGCGTGGTGCAGGCGTCTCAGGGGTTTATTCTTACCCGCCACTGGCATGACACCCCCGCTGGCATTCAGATTGATCTCTGGCTTGCCACCGACGGTGGTCCGGTGCTGGTTTCATTGCCACCTCAACAGGCGGTGGCCTTCATTCCCGCGCAGCAGCAGACGCGCGCCGAAGTGCTGCTGAATACCGACACCTCAGTGACCCGTAAGCAGCGTCCCCCCTCGTTGCGCCCGTTGATGTTGCAAGATTTCCACCACCAGCCGCTGCTGGGCCTCTATTGTTCTCATTACCGCCAACTGCTGGCGCTGGAAAAGCGATTACAGGAAGCCGGCATTACCGTTTATGAAGCGGACATCCGCCCCCCCGATCGTTATCTGATGGAGCGCTTTATCACCGCGCCGGTGTGGTTCAGCGGTCAGCCTGCCGGGCCGAATGCGGTGGTTCACGCTCAGATGAAGCCCTGCCCTGACTATCGCCCCAGATTAAAGCTGGTGTCGCTGGATATCGAAACCAGCCGGCACGGTGAGCTTTACTGCATCGGGCTGGAAGGGTGCGGGCAGCGTCAGGTGTATATGCTGGGCCCTGAGCCCGATGATGTGCCGTCTGCCCCTGAATTTGCGCTGGAATATATCAACAGTCGCCCGCAATTGTTGGAGAAACTCAACGCCTGGTTTGCAGAGCACGATCCCGATGTCATTATCGGTTGGAATCTGGTGCAGTTTGACCTGCGCGTGCTGCAAAAACATGCCGAGCGTTATCGCATCCCGCTGCGCTTGGGCCGGGGCAATCAGGAACTGGAGTGGCGCGAGCACGGTTTCAAACAGGGGCATTTCTTCGCCAGTACGCCAGGGCGGCTGATTGTAGACGGCATTGAAGCCTTAAAATCCGCTACCTGGAATTTTCCCTCGTTTAGTCTGGAGTACGTGTCCCAAACGCTGCTGGGTGAAGGCAAACTGTCGGATAATCCCTACCAGCGCATGGATGAAATCGAGCAGCGCTTTGCACACGATAAACCCGCCCTCGCCCGCTATAACCTTCAGGACTGTGAGCTGGTCACGCGCATTTTTGAAAAAACCGAGCTGATGCCGTTCCTGCTGGAACGCGCCACCGTCACCGGATTGGCGGCGGATCGCAGCGGCGGGTCAGTCGCCGCATTCAGTCACCTGTATCTGCCGCGCATGCATCGTCTTGGCTACGTAGCCCCTAATTTGGGCGAAGTTGCCGTGGAGGCTAGCACCGGCGGCTTTGTCATGGATTCATCTCCTGGGCTGTACGACTCGGTGTTGGTGCTCGATTATAAAAGCCTGTATCCCTCGATCATCCGTACCTTTCTTATCGACCCGGTGGGGTTGATTTGCGGCATGCAGCAGTCGGATGACGACGCGTCAGTGCCCGGCTTTCGTGGTGCCCGCTTCTCGCGCCAGCAGCACTGCCTGCCCGCCATTGTCGAGCAAATTTGGCAGGGGCGCGATGCCGCCAAGCGCGCCGGGAATAAACCGCTGTCGCAGGCGCTGAAAATCATCATGAACGCTTTCTATGGCGTGCTGGGTGCCAGCGGCTGCCGTTTCTTCGATCCGCGGCTGGCCTCCTCAATTACCCTGCGCGGCCACGAGATTATGCAGCAAACCCGCGCCTTGATTGAGTCGCAGAGTTATCAGGTGATCTACGGTGATACCGACTCCACCTTCGTCTGGCTTAAACGCGCGCATGATAATGATGAAGCCATCGAAATAGGCCGTAAGCTGGCCCAGTTGGTCAATCACTGGTGGCAAAACCACCTGCAACAAACGTTAGGGCTTACCAGCGCGCTCGAATTGCAATTTGAAACCCACTACTGCCGCTTTTTGATGCCCACCATTCGCGGTGCGGAACAGGGCAGCAAGAAGCGCTATGCGGGAATGGCGCAGACGCCTGACGGGGAAAAAATCGTTTACAAAGGGCTGGAAACGGTACGCACCGATTGGACGCCGCTGGCGCAGCAGTTTCAGCAACAGCTTTATGCGCGTATCTTCCGCCAGCAGCCGTATCAAGCCTGGCTGCGAGAATATGTCGAAAAAACCCTGAACGGCGAGTTTGACGATCTGCTTGTCTACCGTAAACGGCTGCGTCGTCCGCTGAGTGATTACCAGAAAAACGTACCACCGCACGTGCGTGCCGCCCGACTCGCTGACGACTACAACCGCCAGATAGGTCGCCCGCTTCAATACCAGAATGGCGGTTGGATCAGCTATGTGATGACGCTCAACGGCCCGGAGCCTTTGGAAACCCGGCATTCTACGCTGGACTATACTCACTACGTCGAGCGCCAACTGCAACCGGTGGCTGAGGCTATTCTGCCGTTTTTACAGGATGATTTTTCCAGCCTGATTACCGGCCAGATGGGATTATTTTAAGCGTTGAATGGATGACGAATGCCGCGCCTTCCATTACCATACACCCCTTTCAATACCCTAAATAATTCGCGTTGTAGGACAAAACGTTTACGTTTTGAACAGCGCTTGCGCTGGCCCTTTAGGGCGAGGCTCATTTATGAGTCTCGTAACGCGGCAAGTGAATGAACCCCGTTGAGCTTACTTAGGTAAGTGAGTCGGGTGAGTGAACGTAGCCAACACTCCAGCAACGTGAAGTATGACGGGTATATGCCTGACTGAAAACGGGTATGCAGTACCACCACTAATCATTCATCTCCAAAGGGATTAACGACAGGCTTTGCTCTGTCCGACATGCCCGACAATGACAAATATCGAGCTACGAATTTATGCTTTTTACACTTGGCCAACGCTGGATCAGCGATACGGAAAGCGAGCTGGGACTGGGCACGGTTGTTGCTCTGGATGTACGCATGGTCACACTGCTTTTTCCCGCAAGCGGAGAAAATCGCCTCTATTCGAGAAGCGATGCTCCGATCACCCGTGTCATGTTTAATTCTGGCGATACCGTCACCAGCCACGAAGGCTGGCAGCTCAGCGTCACTGAAACCCGCGCCGAAAACGGGCTGATCGTTTATATCGGTGAACGCCTTGATGACGGTACACCGGCAGAGCTGCGCGAAGTGATGCTGGACAGCAAGTTGACCTTTAATAAGCCGCAAGACCGCCTGTTTGCCGGACAGATCGATCGTATGGATCGCTTTGCCCTGCGCTATCGCACGCGTTTGCACCAACAGGCTCAAGCATTGCAGCCTTGGGGTGGCCTGCGCGGCATGCGCGCCAGCCTGATCCCCCACCAGTTGCACATTGCGCGTGAAGTGGGTCAGCGCCACGCGCCGCGCGTGCTGCTGGCCGATGAAGTGGGTCTGGGCAAGACCATTGAAGCCGGGATGGTTATCCACCAGCAACTGCTGGCCGGGCGCGCTGAACGCGTGCTGATTGTGGTGCCGGAAACCCTGCAACATCAGTGGCTGGTGGAGATGCTGCGCCGCTTTAACCTGCTGTTTTCCCTGTTTGATGATGAGCGCTATGCCGAGGCCCGACTCGACAGCAGTAACCCGTTTGAAACCGAGCAGTTAATCATCTGCTCCCTGGGTTTTGTTCAGAAAAATGCGGCGCGCTTTGAACAACTGCTCGCGGCCCACTGGGATTTACTGGTGGTCGATGAAGCACACCATCTCGCCTGGAGCGAAGCCGCCCCTAGCCCTGAATATCAGGCGATTGAGCAGTTGGCACAACGCATTCCTGCCGTACTATTGCTGACGGCAACCCCTGAGCAGCTCGGCCAGGAGAGCCACTTTGCTCGCTTGCGACTGTTAGATCCAAATCGTTTCCACGACTACCGTGAATTCGTTAAAGAACAGCAGCAGTATCGTCCAGTGGCGGATGCCGTTGCGCTCCTGCTTGCCGATGAAAACCTCAGCAAAGATGAGATGAACCTGCTCACCGAATTGCTGAGCGAGCAAGACTGCGAACCGCTGCTCAAGGCTGTCAATAGCGACACCGCCGATCGCCAAACCGCACGGCAGGAACTGATTGCCATGCTGATGGACAGACACGGCACCAGCCGCGTGCTGTTCCGCAATACGCGCCAAGGCGTAAAAGGCTTCCCGCAGCGTGTGTTGCACCAGATCAAGTTACCGCTGCCCGCGCAATACCAAACGGCCATTAAAGTCTCCAGTATCATGAGCGGCAGTAAAACGCCGGAAGCGCGCGCGACATGCTGTACCCGGAGCAGATTTACCAAATGCTGGAAGGGGACGATGCGACCTGGTGGAACTTCGATCCGCGCGTTGAGTGGCTGCTCGGTTATCTGACCGCCAATCGCGACAAAAAGATATTGGTGATTTGCGCCAAAGCCGCTACTGCTTTGCAGCTTGAGCAGGTATTGCGCACGCGTGAAGCGATTCGCGCTGCCGTATTCCATGAAGGATTGTCTATCCTTGAGCGCGATCGCGCAGCGGCCTATTTTGCTTCGGAAGAAGATGGTGCGCAGGTATTGATCTGCTCGGAGATCGGTTCCGAAGGGCGTAACTTCCAGTTCGCCAGCCACCTGAATCATGTTCGATCTGCCGTTTAATCCGGATCTGCTGGAGCAGCGTATCGGACGTCTGGATCGTATCGGACAAACGCAAGAAATTCAGGTGCTGGTGCCCTATCTGGAAAACACCGCACAGGCGCTGCTGGTACGCTGGTATCACGAAGGGCTCGATGCCTTCGAACATACCTGCCCAACGGGCCGTACCATTTATGATGCCCATTACAGCACGCTGATTGAGCGCCTGAGCGTTCCGACAGAGAGTGACGGGCTGGGGCTTTGTTGAATAAATAGATTTTATGCTGGCAGCCAAGTGAAACGACGGATCCTCGCAACGCAAAATCATGCAGTTAGGCCTCATGAGAAAACTGTACACCTAAGATGACAAGCATTTTCTACCAAAACTGGCATAGAAAAACAGCATGATTACCTATTATTCAACAAAGCCACGGGCTGGATGAATTTATTCGTACCTGCCGTCAACAGCACGATGCACTGAAAGCGCAGCTCGAACTCGGCCGCGATCGCCTGCTGGAAATGCACTCCAACGGCGGTGAAGCCGCGCAGATGCTAGCTCAATCCATCGCGGAACAGGACAACGACGTCAACCTGGTCACTTTCGCTCTGAATCTGTTCGATATTGTCGTCGTGAATCAGGAAGATCGCAGCGATAATCTGATTATTCTCACGCCTTCCGATCATATGCTGGTGCCGGATTTTTCCGGATTGCCGCAGGATGGCTGCACCATTACTTTCGAACGTGAGCAGGCGCTGTCGCGGGAAGATGCACAGTTTGTCAGTTGGGAACATCCGCTGATCCGCAACGGCATGGATCTGATTTTGTCCGGAGATACCGGTAGCTGTGCCGTGTCACTGCTGAAAAACAAAGCGCTGCCCGTGGGGACGCTGCTGGCTGAGTTGGTCTACGTGGTAGAAGCACAGGCACCGAAGCAGTTGCAGTTGACCCGCTTCCTGCCGCCTACACCGTTGCGTTTACTGATGGATCGCACCGGTAAAAATCTGGCTCCGCAGGTAGAGTTTGAAAGCTTTAACCGCCAGCTCAACGCGGTAAACCGCCATACGTCTAGCAAGTTGGTGAATGCGGTACAAGCCGACGTTCACAGTATGTTGCAGCAGGCCGATCTGCAACTGCGCCGCGAACGGGAACGGTTGGAAGCCCTGAAGGCGGTTAACCCGAACATCCGTGACGATGAACTGCTGGCGCTGGAAACACAGCGGGAGCAAGTGTTGCTCAATCTGCATCAGGCTAACTGGCGGTTGGATGCCATTCGTTTGGTGGTGGTCTCTCACCAGTAGTCAATAATGCCGGTGGCAACGGCCTCTCCGTTGCCGCCGCAGGAGCCATCATGGAACCCTATAACCCGCCCATCGATCCGTGGCTGCACGTGTTGTATCAGGATCAACATATTATTGTGGTCAACAAGCCCAGCGGCTTGCTCTCCGTTCCCGGCAGAGCGCCTGAGCATCATGACAGCACGATGAGCCGCATTCAGCGGGATTTTCCTCACGCAGAATCCGTACATCGCCTCGATATGGCCACCAGCGGTGTGATTGCCGTCGCGTTGACCAAAGCGGCCGAGAGAGAGTTGAAACGCCAATTTCGCGAACGAGAGCCCAAAAAATCCTATATCGCACGGGTATGGGGGTGGCTGGAGCACGATGAAGGATTGATCGATCTGCCACTGATTTGCGACTGGCCCAATCGCCCAAAACAGAAGGTCTGTTTTGAACAGGGAAAACCGGCGCAAACCCAGTATCAGGTACTGGCGCGCGAGGCCGATGGCACCACGCGCGTGAAGCTGATGCCAATTACCGGGCGCTCACACCAATTGCGCGTACACCTGCTCGCACTCGGGCACCCGATCCTCGGTGATGGTTTTTACGCCCACCCTGAAGCCAGAGCCTTGGCACCGCGTCTGCTGCTGCACGCACAGGAACTGGCTATCACGCACCCCGCATTTGGTACACCGATGCACTTTCGCTGTGAGCCTGATTTCTGATTTTTAAGGTAATCGTCAAGAAAAACGCGGGAAAAACTCTGGAGAGGGGTTACTTGGCGGCGTGACTGCTTTTCAAAAACTCATAGGCGGCCTGAATGTCTTGCGCCTTGCGTTTTGCCATGTCCATCATGCGCGGAGAGAGCCCCTTGCCCGCCAGTTTATCAGGATGGTGCTCGTTCATTAGTTTACGATAAGCGCGTTTTACCGTCGCCGCATCATCGCTGGTGCGCACGCCCAGCGTGCGGCAGGCACTCTCAAGCGTTGGCCCCCGCGTATAAGGCGGCTGCTGACGCTGCCCGCCCTGCGATTGGCCGCCATACGACTGACCACCATAAGATTGATTGCGACGCTGGTATGATTTGCCATTCTGCCTTGATTGGTGTTGCTTCGATTGGCCCTGTTGCTGAGACTGGCGCTGCTGCCCTTCCATATTACGCATGAAAAATTCGAACTGTTCACGCGTCACGCCCAGCTCATCCGCAAACACGTACAATAACCACCGTTCGTTCGGATGCAGCGCACCGTCGTTAAACGCGACCTGAAGCTGGATATCGAGAAACATTCTGATCATATCGAAGCGGCCCAGGCAGGCATCGCGCAGCTTACGCAATTTGGTGCGTACCGGGAACGCATTTGATTTCCCTTCACGAAAGGCCTGCTGCGCTGCCAGACGCGCCTCACCGAACAGCTCCAGCCGGTCCATCATCAAGGTGGCCGCCTGAATATCCGCTTCAGTGACGCGCCCTTTGGATTTGGTCAGGTGCCCCATGGCCTGAAACGTGGTGAGAAAAAACAGCGACTGTCGGGTAGACTGTGCGGAGAAATAATCACGGCGACGCGCAGCCCTGGCTCTATCAACCATATGGCCCATCAGCACGCCCGTAATCACACCCCACACGCCACCGCCGGACATAATACCCAGTATCAAGCCCAGCAACTTGCCCCAATAGCGCATATACTTCCTCAAATCCTCATGCCGTCGGCCAAAAATTGCTTTATCATACCCGTCATTTAGCGTTGCACCTAACGGCAGAGCAGAGAAACAGTGGGGAATTTACACTGGCGCAACGTAAGCCAGTGATATAGTCTCTGACCGTTTGCCGGCATGATGCCCTTGATGACGGAACACCGATACCGCGTATGAAAAAATGTTTTCCAACTCTGCTGGCCACCTTGATTGGGTCGGCGCTCTACAGCCAACACGCGTTAGCCGATCCTGCCGCCCAGTGCCGGCTTGGCGTTCCTACGTTTACACGGCCGCTGGTCACTGGCGAGACCAATACGCTCCCGGTACATATTCAGGCGGACAAAAGTGAAGCCAACTATCCGGATAACGCCCGTTTCCTGGGTAACGTCAACGTTGAGCAAGGCAACAGTCGCTTGCAGGCCGATCAGGTGGAACTGCGCCAGAGCGGCACTGACGCCGTCGGCGCCCCGGTGCGCACCATCACCGCCACCGGCAATGTCAATTATGATGACAACCTGGTCATCCTGAAAGGCCCCAAAGCCTGGTCTAACCTGAATACGCGAGATACCGACGTGTTTCAGGGCGATTACCAAATGGTTGACCGTCAGGGCCGTGGCGATGCCGATAAAATGCAAATGCGCGGCGACAATCGCTACACCATTCTGGAAAACGGTTCCTTCACTACTTGCCTGCCGGGAGATGATAGCTGGAGTGTCGTCGGTTCGGAAGTGATCCATGACAGGGATGAGCAAGTTGCTGAAATTTGGAATGCGCGCGTCAAAATTGGCGACGTCCCGGTCTTCTACAGCCCTTACCTGCAACTGCCCGTGGGTGACAAACGCCGCTCCGGCTTTTTGATTCCCAACGCCCGCTACAGCGGCAGCAGCGGCTTTGAACTGATCACGCCCTACTACTGGAATATCGCACCCAACATGGATGCGACCATTACGCCGCACGTCCTGACCAAGCGCGGCGTACAGTTGCAAAACGAGTTCCGTTATCTTGCCGCGCCGGGCACCGGTACGGCGCAGTTGGACTGGCTGCCTAATGACAGAGCCTATCGTCGTGACAATGAAGACGACAAAGATACGCGCTGGCTTCTTCACTGGCAGCACGACGGTATCATGGATCAGGTGTGGCGCTTTAACAGCGATTACACCAAGGTCAGCGATATCAACTATTTCAAAGATCTCGATTCTTCTTACGGCTCCACGACCAGTGGCTACGTGAACCAAAAATTCAGCGTCGGCTATGCTAACCAGGATTGGGACGCTACGTTATCCAATAAACAGTTCCAATTGCTAGCGGCTAACACCAACAATGATGTTTACCGCGCCGAGCCCCAACTCGACCTCAACTACTACCGAGAGGATATCGGCCCGTTCGATATGCATCTTTATGGGCAGGCGGTAAAATTTACCAACATGAACAACAACCGCCCCGAAGCGACGCGTTTTCATGCTGAGCCAACGGTCAGTCTGCCATTGACCAACCGGTGGGGTAGCTTGAACACCGAAGCGAAGCTGATGGCGACCCATTATCAACAAACCAATCTGGAACGCTTCCGTGCCGATCCCAATGCGCAAATCAGCAACATCAAGCGCGATGCGCTGAAGGATTCGGTCAATCGCGTTTTGCCGCAGTACAAAGTTGACGGCAAACTGGTGTTTGAACGCGAAATGGATTGGTCCAACGCCTTTACCCAAACGCTGGAACCGCGCGTACAGTACCTGTATGTGCCTTACCGCGATCAGAGCAGTATTTACACCTATGACTCCACGCTGCTGCAAAACGACTACACCGGCCTGTTCCGTGACCGCAGTTACAGCGGGCTGGATCGCATCGCGTCGGCCAATCAGGTTGCGACCGGTTTGACCACCCGCGTTTATGATCAAAATCTGGTGGAACGTTTTAATGCTTCCGTCGGTCAAATCTATTACTTCGATCGCCCCAGAACCGGGGATAGCACCACGGTAATGGATAAAAACGACGATAACGGCAGTCTGGTATGGGCCGGTGACAGCTATTGGAAGATTAACGATCTGTGGGGCATGCGCAGCGGTTTGCAATATGACACGCGCCTCGAGAGCATTTCGCAGGGCAACGCGGTGCTGGAATATCGCCAGGATAGCGAGAAACTGGTGCAGCTGAACTACCGCTATGCCAGCAGGGAATATATTCAAAACTCTGTACAGAATCTGTTGGCAAGCCGGGCTTATCAGCAGGGCATTTCGCAAGTGGGGCTCACCGCAGCCTGGCCGATTGCCGACCGTTGGTCCGTGGTTGGTGCGTATTACTACGACACCAAAGCGAATCAAACCGCCAACCAGAGTATCGGCTTTCAATACAACACCTGCTGCTGGGCCGTCAATATGGGCTACGAGCGGAAAATTACCGACTGGAATACCAATCGACAGTCCAGTGAGTATGACAACAAGTTCTCGATCAACATTGAGCTGCGGGGTTTAAGAAGCAATGAAACGCTGGGTGCGCAAAAAATGCTGCGCTCAGGTATTCTGCCTTATCAGCGCGCATTCTGATGCGGTCATGCGCGCGTGGAATGAACGGTAACACATCAACTTTTAATCCGCCTTGCGGGTGAAACTAACGGGAAAGGTATGAAGAACTGGAAAACGCTTATCCTCGGGCTGGCCCTCAGCGCCAATGCAGCTTTTGCTGCGCCACAGGTTGTTGATAAAGTCGCCGCCGTCGTGGACAACAGCGTCGTGCTTGAAAGTGATGTCAGCACGCTTTTACAGTCCGTGAAGATGAATGCGCAGCAAGCGGGACAACAGTTACCGGATGAGAGTACTTTGCGCCACCAGATCCTCGATCGTCTGATTATGGATAACATCATTTTGCAAATGGCAAAAAAAATGAATATCCAAATTAGTGATGCGCAGTTGGATCAGGCCATCAACAACATTGCGGCACAAAACCGCATGACGCTCGACCAGCTAAAAAGCCAGTTGGCTTATGAGAATCTGACCTACAGCGCCTATCGCAACCAGATTCGCAAAGAGATGACCATTGCCGAAGTCCGTAATAACGAAGTGCGTCGCCGCATCACCGTCCTGCCGCAGGAAGTTGACGCGCTGGCGAAACAGATCGCTAACCAGACCGGTGAAGACGCTGAACTGAACCTGAGCCACATTCTTATCCCTCTGGGAGAAAACCCGTTGCAGCAGCAGGTGGACGATGCAGAAAACCTGGCTAATTCATTGGTACAACAGCTGAAAGGTGGAGCCGACTTCGCCAAGCTGGCGATCGCACACTCGGCGGATTCGCAGGCTCTGAAAGGCGGCGAAATGGGCTGGGGCAAACTTCAGGAGATCCCCTCCCTGTTCGCTGAACGCCTGACGCAAGCCCAAAAAGGCCAGGTGGTCGGTCCGATTCGTTCCGGCGTGGGTTTCCATATTTTGCGCGTTAACGATATTCGTGGCGGCGATAAATCCGTTTCCGTTACCGAAGTGCATGCACGCCACATCCTGTTGAAACCGTCTGTCGTGATGAACGACAGTCAGGCACAGGCAAAACTGGAGGAAGTGGCACAGCAGCTCAAACAGGGAACGACCGATTTTGCGGCTCAGGCAAAACAGCTTTCGCAAGATCCCGGCTCGGCCAATCAGGGGGGCGATCTGGGATGGGCAACGCCGGATATGTACGATCCGTCATTCCGCGATGCGCTGATGAAACTGCGCAAAGGGGAAATCAGCGCCCCGGTCCACTCCTCATTCGGCTGGCACTTGATTCAACTGTTAGACACACGTCAGGTCGACAAAACCGACGCAGCGCAGAAAGATCGCGCTTACCGCATGCTGTTTAACCGTAAATTCTCTGAAGAGGCGCAAACCTGGATGCAGGAACAACGTGCAGGCGCTTACGTGAAGATCGTTAACGGCAGCGACAGCAGCTCAGCACAATGACCACAACCACGTCTTGCATCGTCATCACGCCCGGCGAGCCCGCCGGGATTGGTCCGGACCTCATCATTCAACTGGCCCAGCGTGACTGGCCGGTAGAACTTGTGGTATGCGCCGACCCGGCGTTGCTGCGCAGCCGAGCAACGCTGCTAGGCCTGTCACTAACGCTGCGAGACTACCAACCCGGTACTCCTGCAAGCGCGCAACGTGCAGGTTCGCTGACGATATTACCGGTTGCATTATCCGCAGAGGCTTCCCCCGGCGAACTTAACGTCGATAACGGCCTGTACGTAGTAAACACGCTGGCTCGCGCCTGTGATGGTTGCCTGAGCGGAGAATTTGCCGCACTCGTGACCGGCCCCGTACATAAAGGTATCATCAACGATGCCGGTGTGCCTTTTAGCGGACACACCGAGTTTTTCGCCGATCGCAGCGGCTGCGAAAAAGTGGTGATGATGCTGGCGACCGAGGAACTGCGCGTCGCGCTCGCGACCACGCACCTGCCGCTGGCCGACGTTTCCCGTGCCATTACCCGCGACAGTTTGCATGAGGTGATTGCGATTTTGCAGCGCGATCTCCAGCAGAAGTTTGGGCTGGCCCGGCCGTGCATTTACGTGTGCGGACTCAATCCCCATGCCGGTGAAGGCGGACATATGGGGCGTGAGGAGTTGGATATCATCATTCCTGCGCTGGATGAACTGCGCGCACAGGGGATGAATCTGGTGGGCCCGTTGCCCGCAGATACACTATTCCAACCCAAATACCTGAAAGAAGCAGACGCCGTACTGGCGATGTATCACGATCAAGGGCTGCCGGTATTGAAATACCAGGGATTTGGTCGAGCGGTTAACATTACGCTAGGCTTACCCTTTATCCGAACCTCTGTCGATCACGGCACCGCGCTCTCCCTCGCGGGAACGGGTGACGCAGAACCGGGCAGCTTTATCACGGCATTGCAGCTTGCCATCAACATGACTCAACACCATAACGAAACACCGTAATGAATAATCGCGTCCATCAAGGCCACTTTGCCCGTAAGCGTTTCGGGCAGAATTTTTTAAACGATCAGTTCGTGATCGAGAGTATTGTCTCCGCCATTCATCCCCAGGCCGATCACGCCATGGTGGAGATTGGTCCCGGCCTCGGCGCATTAACGCTGCCCGTTGCCGAGCACCTTACCCGGTTTACGGTTGTCGAACTGGACCGCGATCTGGCGGCCCGATTAACGGTGCATCCGCAACTCAAAGATAAGCTTACCGTTATTCAGCAAGATGCCATGACGGTGAATTTCGCCGAGCTGTCGCAACAGATTGGCCAGCCGTTACGCGTTTTTGGCAACTTACCCTACAACATATCAACGCCGTTGATGTTTCATCTGTTTAGCTATACTCACGCTATTCGCGATATGCACTTTATGTTGCAAAAGGAAGTGGTGAACCGCCTTGTCGCTGGCCCGAACAGCAAAGCCTATGGCCGGTTAAGCGTGATGGCACAATACTACTGCCAGGTGATCCCGGTGCTTGAAGTGCCACCTACCGCTTTTACGCCACCGCCCAAAGTGGATTCTGCTGTCGTACGTCTTGTTCCTCATGCCGTACAGCCTTATCCTGTTGCTGATGTCCGCGTGCTGAGCCGTATCACTACAGCCGCATTTAACCAGCGCCGCAAAACATTGCGCAACAGCCTGGGTAATGTGTTCAGCGTCGAGCAGCTTATCGCGTTAGAGATTGATCCCGCTGCCCGTGCGGAAAATGTCTCTGTAGAGCAATACTGCCGGCTGGCCAACTGGCTGTCTGAGCATCCGCCAACGCAGGAATAACTGGAAGTGTCGCGATGATTAATACGCCCCGTGTTTGTGTTCAGGTTCAGAGTTTTTATGTTGAAGCGCAGTCCGAGCCCGATGAGAGCCGCTTTGTCTTTGCTTACACCATCACAATCCGCAATCTGGGGCGTAATCCTGTCCAACTTATTGGGCGCTACTGGATGATCACCAACGCCAACGGGCGTCAAACGGAAGTTCAGGGCGAAGGCGTGATCGGGGAACAACCGGTGATCGAACCTGGCAGTGAATTTCAGTACACCAGCGGTACGGTGCTGGAAACACCGCTGGGCACAATGGAAGGCCATTACCACATGATCGATCATCAGGGCGATGCCTTTCAGGTTCCTATTTCTGTTTTTCGTTTAGCGATCCCCTCACTGATACATTGATGATGTCTACCTACTTAATTGGCGATGTGCACGGCTGCTTTGGCGAGTTAATGGCGCTGTTGGCGCAGGTTTCTTTCAATCCGGCGCACGACAGGCTGTGGTTTACCGGCGATCTGGTGGCACGCGGTCCGGCCTCATTGGAGGTGCTGCGTTATGTGCGTTCGTTAGGTCCCGCCGCACAGATGGTACTGGGCAACCACGATCTTCATTTGTTGGCGGTTTATGCGGGTATCAGCAGAAACAAGCCAAAAGATCGTCTCAACGATCTGCTGAACGCACGGGATGTCGATACCCTGATCAACTGGCTGCGCCGCCAACCGGTGATGCTGGTCGACGACGATCTTAAACTGGTGATGGCCCATGCCGGTGTAACGCCGCAGTGGGATCTGGAGACCGCGCAACTGTGTGCACGTGAAGTGGAAGCCATACTCAGCAGTGACAGCTATCCGCTGTTTTTGGACGCGATGTACGGTGATATGCCCAATCATTGGAGCCCTGAGCTGAGTGGTTTACCGCGTCTGCGCTTTAGCACCAACGTATTTACCCGCATGCGTTACTGCTTCTCCGGCGGACAGCTAGACATGATATGCAAAGAGGCTCCTTCACAGGCACCTTCGCTGCTCAAGCCGTGGTTTTACTTGCCCAGTCCTGTCGTAGAAGGGAATGCAGAAACGCCAGGCTATGCCATCGCATTCGGCCACTGGGCCTCTCTGGAAGGAAAAGGAACGCCAGATAACATTTATGCGTTGGACACGGGATGCTGCTGGGGAGGCGAACTGACGATGTTGCGCTGGGAGGATAAGCAGGTCTTTACTCAGCCGTCATTGGCACAAGGCATGGCAGTTGTCGGCGCAGAATAAGTAAAACACGCGCGGCCTGATTGCGCCGCGCGTACGTCTATCCTGTTAACACCGTTCGAGAATCTCAAAGCAATAGCTGTGCGAATTCTTTTCATCCGCATCATGAAACTCGCTGAACACCGATGACCACGCATCCGGTTCGTACTCCGGGAAATGGGTATCCCCCTCCACTTCGGCGTCAATGTGCGTCAGATACAGACGTGAAGCCTGGGGCAGCATCTGCTGATAAATACTGCCGCCACCGATGACCATCACCTCTTCAGCGCCTGAAGCGGCCTCCAGCGCCGCTTCTAAGGTCGACACCCAGGTTACACGCTCATCGTCGCCAGCGCGGCTGCTGATAACAATATTTTTTCTCCCCGGCAATGGCTGGCCGATAGAGCGAAACGTGTTACGCCCCATAATAATGGGCTTATTTAACGTCTGGCGCTTAAACCACGCCAGATCCGCCGGCAAATGCCACGGCATGGCGTTTTCCATGCCGATAACACGATCCACCGCCAGTGCTGCAATCAAACTAATCACCATGGTAAAGCCCTATAGCTCAAAAATTGCAGACACTATACGGAAAGGTGATGGGTACGTCGATACGGCGATTTTCTGATGAACAAAATAAGCAAAATCTTAATGCCGCTACACGCCGGGACGTTTGCGATACAACCAAATCCCTGGCAGAGACAACCCTATCGACAGCGCACCGACAATAAAAGAGGCCTTGAGGAAATGCGTGATCAGCACGCGCATCAACGCTTCGCTGTATCCCTGATGGGAAAGCTCCACCAGCGAGATCATCGCCGTATACGCTGAAATACCAGGGAACATCGGAATCACCGCCGCAACGGTAAACACTTTCGGGTGCGCCAACAGCCAGCGCGACCAGCGAATCCCGATCACACCGATCAATATGGCCGCCAAAAACGAGCCCCATTCGATGGGCATGCCCATCTGCACGCACAGGAAACGCACGCCGTGCCCCACGCCCCCTAGCAGTGCACAATAAGGCAACGCTTTGACTGGCACATTGAACACCATAGCAAAGCCCAGCGCAGGCACTGCCGCCAGCAAGATATCCTGCAATAGCCCCCACAGCAGCGTTAAGCCCATGTGCGTAACCCCCATATTGCCATTGCAGCCACGACGCCAATACAGGTTGCCAGCGTCAACAGGCTGGCAACAGCCCAGCGCGCCAGCCCAGTATTCACATGCCCTTTAAACATATCCGCTACCGCGTTAATCAGCGGAAAATCGGGCACCAGCAGCAGTACGCTGGCCGCCATTGCCACCGTCGAGGTTTGATGAAATGTGGGAACGCGCAACAACAGCCCGGATACCGACGTGGCGACAAAGGCGGTAATACAGAAGTTGATCAGGGGCTTGAGATGGCGCGAGGTCAATACCTGACGCACATACATTGCTACACCGCTGGCAAGCATGGTGACCACAAAGGCATCCCAACCGCCACCGTTGAGCTTACTGAAGCAGCCGCACGAGAGTGCAACAATGGTCACCACCAACCAGCGCGGGTAGCGCAACGGCTTGATGCCCGTCAGGCGTTTTTCAACACCAGCCACATCCAGCAGTTTGTGCTCGGCCATGATCACAACATGCTGCACTTCGGTCACCACATGCATATTGATGCCGCGATCGACGTTCTTGCGCGTCGAGGTCAGGCAGTGTCCATTCATGATGGTGGTAAGGACGATGGCGTTGTCAGAAATGGAACTTTCTACGCTATCCACCCCGAGCGCCAGCCCGAGGCGCGAAGAGAGTTGCTCAACTACCGTGCTCTCCGCACCGTGCTGCAACAGCATCAGTGCGCATTGGATACACAGCCGGGTGATTTCCCGCTGCTGTGGTGTTTCGCTGACCATACGAAGACCCTGACTGATAAAATTAAGACACGCAAATAATTCGAAATGATGACGGATATAACCATAAATAAAGCAAGGAGACTTGTTAACCCGTCATTCCGCACCTGATTTTTCTTTTTTCGGGACTTGACGGTATTCTGAAGTTCTGAATTTATTACTGCTTTTTGCAGACCAATCAGCATGAGTACTCCCCACGTTACCATCCGTAACCT
>NZ_JBPETA010000059.1:0-16818 GCF_051710365.1 Symbiopectobacterium sp.
ATTGTTAGTATGAATCATGAGAGTTACCTCGTGTTTTGTATAAGGATTGGACACCCATATCAAAACCGGTAACTCTCAACCTTGCAAGGTCCAGTGTCAGATCAAGTCGCGACTAATACAATTAAAGTGCTGATTGAAGAAGCTCAATTGTTGCTGACATTTTAAGGGGGAGACAATGAGCAATATTCCTGCCCCAGAATGCTTTTGCTGGCGCGTCGCGGATGCCTACATCTACTACCTGATGGCGACTAACCGTCGCCCGGTATACCGCTATCAGGCTGGTGACATCGAAGTCTGCCGCTATTTCCTTTGTGGCTTCCTCGATGACCACTTATCGAAAATATCGCCGCCGAAAAGGGCGGCATTTTGTCTTCGTTTGCTTGAGCCGTTTACTTTGACGCCTGATCCTCGCGCCATCATTTGTGGAGGGAAGGCTCCCATGTTGAATCGTCGAGGTATCCGATACATGAATGTATTAATGCACCAATACGGCGATACCCTAATGGATGTCGGCGTTAAAGATGAGCGAGGCATGCTTGTTTTGCCACCAGAAAGCGAATGGGCAAGCCTGCAATTCAGCGATGTCTTGTTTGAATAAAGAAGGCCACTATCGTGAATCACATCGCATTCATTGAAAAACAGGTCGTCGCTGAACTGATGAAACAGGGCTATGAGCCATCGGTCGCCCTGAAGGGCGCAGACAGGGCGGTAGACCATTACCGTCGTAGTGCGTCAGCCAGTGCCAGGGGCAAGATGTTTGATGACTGCCTGCATATTGCCAGGCTGTGGGCAAGCAAGTATCAGCCGAAAACCAAAAATCGATAAGCCTCGCATCTCGCGGGGCTTTTTTTTCGCCTGCGCATCCTCGTGCGTATAAAACCAGGAGTCTTTTGGGATATGAGCCTGAGACAGAGTGGCGGTTTCATCGCTAACCACTCTTGGGCCACTTATGTCTACGAGGCAGGCTCTATCACCAAAAGGAAATAGTGATGAAAAATGACATTACTACGGTCAGTAATCATGAACAGGATAACGTTCTTACTCAGCACAAGCAGGAAGCGCGTATTGACTCGCGCATAATTGCGGAGCGTGCCGGAATACAGTATGAAAGCTTGACCGCAACAATTAAAACCCACCAAAGCAAGTTGCGTCAGCTGGGAATCCTTCCGCGTCAGACAATGAAGGAATTTCCCGATTTGAAATCGGAAAAATCGGGCCGCAAACGTGGGCGTCCTGAAGTCAGTTATCTGTTGAACGAGCCACAGCTTGATTACGTGATGCGCGTTATTCGAGGGCGCGATCCCGAACGGATGAATCAATTTAAGCTGGATGTAACAAAAGCGTTTTCAAAACGTCGCGCCGCAGAACCTATTCGCCGCGAGTATCTGCCGGGCTATCATGAAAGCCGTGATGGTCTGAAAGCGTTGGGTGCGCAGCGCCATCATCACATCAATCTGGCTCGCGCGGAAAATCGTGCTGCAGGTCTCGGAACAGTAGAGCGTCCGACAGCCGGGGAACAACAGCTTGGTGTTCTCATATGCATGCAGAAGATAGAGCAGGCAGCGTTTGATGAGGCCATCCGCCAGGGCAAGTCGCCAACAGACGCTGTACGCGATGTCGCTCACCGTATGGAGATGTTTGCATCGCTGATGTCGCCACGGGGAATGTTGCAATGACAAAGCATGAAAAGCAGCAACTGGAACTGGTATGCCGCTATATGAATGATGGCTTCGCTGATTTGGGCTGTGGTCGGATTTCGTTTGGCGTTGCCAGTGTGGAGCAGGCCAAAATCCTTCTTGATGTTTTGCTTGCTATGGCTAATAGAAAATTAAAGCAGGATAAGTGATGCGCTGGAAACTTCCGCTCGTAAGTGCCGCATTGCTCGCATTTAATGGATCGGATGGTTGGGGGTGGTTCTATCGTGAGGCGGTATTTCTACGTTGCCCTTGTCGCTCTGCTGAGCCTGCTGTCATTTGGCGTTTACTACTACCACGACGCATACAGCGAAGCGGCAAACGATTTGGCGCTGGCGAAAGACACCATCGCCGACTTGCAGACGAGACAGCGTGATGTTGCCGCGCTTGATGAGAAATACACGAAGGCGCTATTTGATGCACAAGCTGATATTGAAAAGCTCCGCAGTGATGTTGCTGCTGGCCGTAAGCGGCTGCGCGTCAACATCATCAAGCAAGCCTCCTCCACCCCCAGCGTGGATGCTGCTGCCGCCGTCCGACTTACTCCAGACGCTGAACGAAATTATTACAGTCACAGAGCCGGAATCGAAACCATCACAAAGCAACTGACCGGGCTACAACAATACGTCCGTGAGCAGTGCACGAGGTAATCACATGAAATATCTGTCTGGCATCTTCATTGACGCCATCGTAATTCTGTCACTGTTATTCGGTGCTCTCTATGCAATTGATGGCCTTACAAACATTGGCTACTTTGCGGGATGGCTATTCGGCACAATGAATCTCCTTGGCTTTATGGTGACTACAATCCGGGAAAGTTTGGAGAAAAAATACACGCATCAGCCTTTGATTTGGCGAATTTACGACGCCGCTACTGATATCGCTTATGTTTCTTTTGCTGTGTACTCAGGCTGGTTTGTGCTGGCGACAGTGTTCTCACTGCAAAGTATCTGCAAGGCGCAATTTAAGTCCGAGCAAGAGAAGCGGATCACCGACGAAAAGAATTCCCCCGACAAGGAATCAGATTGTGTAACCCCGTAAGGATGGTGATTCAATCTTGCTGACGGGTAAGCCATAAGTGGTTGCGCAACTCTGTGAAGAAGTGGCAAGGCTGCGAAACCAAACAATGAGGCTCGGTTAATCCGGGCCTTTTTTGTGTCCTGCAATATCCCACACGCCATGCCCGGCGTAATCAAAGCATAGAGTCTTACAGAAACAAGCCTTGGAGAAATGCTGGTTTAGGCCGGTAGCCGTCTCTATGCGCTGGCGCTTCTGGGCAACAAGGCTCGTTTCTATTAAGGTAGCTACCGCTATGAAATCATTATCACTATTCAACACTCCGGTGCGCGTAGAAGAAAATGGCATGATTTGCCTGACTGATATGTGGAAAGCAAGTGGTAAAAGCGATTCTGAGTCCCCATACCATTATTTGCGAAACAAACAGACAAAAAAGTTTTTGTTAGGGCTGGAGAAAAACCACGAATCTGTGGTTTTCACGGAGCGCGGCGTGAAAGGCGGGACGTACATTTAAAGCGATTCAGGACGCAAAAGAAGCGCTGACGCTGTTTGGATGAGGGAATGATTATGGCCCTGACACTTAAGCAAGAGGCTTTCTGTCAGGCATACATTGAAACGGGCAACGCGTCGGAGGCGTACCGTAAAGCGTATGTCGCTGACAAGATGAAAACAGAGAGCATTAACCGCAAGGCAAAAGAGTTACTTGATAACGGCAAGATCGCGGCAAGACTCGTTGAATTACGCGGTGAAATCAAACAGAGGCATGACGTGACAGTTGACTCTTTGTTGGTTGAGTTGGAAGAAGCGCGGCAGGCTGCATTGCAAGCAGAGACACCGCAGTCATCCGCCGCCGTAACCGCAACGATGGGAAAAGCCAAGCTGACCGGGCTTGATAAACAAATTATTGAGCACTCAGGGCCAAACGGCGGCGCTATCCAGATTGAAACCTCACCAATGAGTGCGCTATTCGGAAAATGACAACAATTAACCCTATCTTTCAACCGCTCATCAAGGCGCATCGCTACAAAGTCGCCAAAGGCGGTCGAGGTAGCGGTAAGTCGTGGGCGATAGCGCGGCTTCTTGTTGAAGCTGCAAGGCGTCAATCAATCCGCATTTTATGTGCGCGTGAATTACAGAACAGTATCAGCGATTCGGTGATCCGCCTGCTTGAGGACACGATAGAGCGTGAAGGTTATTCGGCAGAGTTCGAAATCCAGCGCTCAATGATTCGTCACCTTGGCACGAACGCTGAATTCATGTTCTACGGCATCAAGAACAACCCGACAAAGATCAAATCCCTTGAAGGGGTCGATATCTGCTGGGTGGAAGAGGCTGAAGCTGTAACAAAGGAATCGTGGGAAATTCTTATCCCCACCATTCGAAAGCCTAACTCTGAAATATGGGTGAGCTTCAACCCGAAAAACATTCTCGATGACACCTATCAGCGGTTTGTTGTCACGCCGCCTGATGATATCTGTCTGCTTACTGTCAACTACACGGACAACCCGCACTTTCCACAGGTTCTTAGGCTGGAAATGGATGAATGCCAGCGGAGAAACCCAACCCTTTATCGTCACATCTGGCTGGGTGAGCCGGTAAGCGCAAGCGAAATGGCAATCATCAAACGCGAATGGCTAGAAGCGGCTACTGACGCGCACATCAAGCTTGGCTGGAAAGCTAAGGGCGCTGTTATCTCTGCGCACGACCCATCAGATACCGGGCCAGATGATAAAGGCTATGCAATGCGTCACGGTTCAGTGGTTAAGCGCGTCGCATCACCGCCGACACCGCTTGACGTTAACGATGGCGCTGATTGGGCCACAAGTCTGGCTATCAGTGACGGCGCAGATCACTTCTTGTGGGATGGTGACGGACTAGGCGCTGGTCTGCGTAGGCAGGTTACTGACTCCTTCACTGGCAAGAAAGTGACAGCGACGATGTTCAAGGGCAGTGAATCCCCATTCGATGAGGACGCGCCCTATCAGTCTGGCGCATGGTCTGACGAGGTTGTTGATGGTGACAACATCCGCACCATCGGCGACGTGTTCAGAAACAAGCGGGCGCAATTCTATTACACCCTGGCTGACAGACTTTATCTGACGTACCGAGCAGTGGTGCAGGGTGAGTATGCAAACCCTGACGACATACTGAGCTTCGATAAAGAGGCGATAGGCGAACAGATGCTTGAAAAGCTGTTCGCAGAACTCACGCAGATTCAGCGCAAATTCAACGGCAATGGGAAGCTTGAGCTTATGACCAAGGTGGACATGAAACAGAAGCTAGGCATTCCATCACCCAACCTTGCTGACGTGCTGATGATGACTATGCATTGCCCGGCAGTATTCAAAGACGACACCGACATTTACGTTCCTTCATCCTCCGGTTGGTAATCATGGCAGAAACACTACAAAAGAGACATGAGCAGATAATGCTCAAGTTTGACCGTGCGCACACGCCGCAGCAGGGTGTGCGCGAAAAATGCATTGAGGCTACGCGCTTTGCTCGCGTTCCGGGTAGGCAGTGGGAAGGAACCACGGCATCTGGCACAAAGCTGAATGACCGCTTCGAGCGTTACCCGAAATTCGAGATCAACAAAGTTGCGACCGAGCTTAACCGAATCATTGCCGAATACCGCAACAACCGCATCACCGTGAAGTTTCGCCCGGGAGATAAGGCAGCGAGCGAAGAGCTAGCCAACAAGCTGAATGGCCTGTTCCGCGCTGATTATGAAGAGACTGACGGCGGCGAGGCGTGTGATAACGCGTTCGATGACGGGGCAACCGGTGGCTTTGGCTGCTTCCGTATGTCGACTAAGTACGTTAACGAATACGACCCGCTTGACGAGCGCCAACGCATTTGCATTGAACCTATATACGACCCAGCACGCTCTGTGTGGTTCGACCCTGATGCGAAGAAGTACGACAAGTCGGACGCTGGCTGGGCTTTCGATATGTATTCCCTTTCATCTGAGAAGTACAAGGCTGAATACGACAAAGACCCAGCATCGCTAGACATCACGATGGCAACGGACTGGAAATACGACTGGTTTGATAACGATGTCGTATACATCGCAAAATATTACGAAGTGCGAAAAGAATCGGTTGATGTCGTGAGCTATCAGAATCCAATGACGGGAGAGATAGCGACATACGACAGCGATCAGCTTGAACCAATTGCCGACGAACTGGCTGAGATTGGCTTCGTTGAGGTTGCTCGCCGTTCCGTTAAACGCCGCCGCGTGTATGTCTCTCTCGTTGATGGTGAGGGATTTCTGGAAACGCCTCGCCGCATAGCTGGTGAAAACATCCCACTCATTCCAATGTATGGTAAACGCTGGTTTATTGATGACGTTGAGCGATTGGAGGGACACATTGCCAAAGCAATGGATCCGCAGAGACTGTACAACTTACAGGTGTCAATGCTGGCTGATACCGCCGCGCAGGATGCTGGTTCAACACCCATTGTCGGCATGGAGCAGATAAGGGGGCTTGAGAAGCACTGGGAAGATAGAGACAAAAAGAGGCCAGCATTCCTGCCGCTGCGTGAGGTGAAGGATAAGTCCGGTAACGTTATCGCCCCAGCAACACCCGCAGGCTACACACAGCCAGCAGTGTTAAACCAAGCTCTAGCAGCCTTACTACAGCAGACGAGTTCCGATATTCAAGAAGTGACCGGCAGTAGCCAAGCAATGCAGCAAATGCCTAGCAACGTTGCACAGGAGACGGTTAATAACCTTCTTAACCGCTCTGATATGGCATCTTTTATCTACCTAGACAACATGGCGAAAAGCCTTAAGCGTGCCGGTGAAGTCTGGTTGTCGATGGCGCGTGAGGTTTACGGCTCTGACCGCGAGGTTCGCATTGTTAACGAAGATGGCACTGACGATATCTCTCTGATGTCGGTATCGGTGAAAGACAGGCAAACCGGGCAAGTGGTTGCACTCAATGACCTGAGTGTTGGGCGATATGACGTTACCGTTGACGTTGGCCCAAGCTACACAGCAAGGCGTGACGCTACCGTTTCGGCGCTGACTCAAATCCTTCAAAGCATGTTACCTCAAGACCCGATGCGCCCGGCAATCATGGGGATCATCATCGACAACATGGATGGTGAAGGTCTGGATGACTTCAAAGAGTACAACCGTAACCAGTTGCTTACCTCTGGCATAGTCAAGCCACGTAATCAGAGAGAACAGCAAATCGTTATGCAAGCGCAGATGGCGCAGCAGGGCCAGCAAGACCCGAACATGGTACTTGCTCAGGCTCAGATGGTCGCTGCACAAGCAGAAGCGCAGAAGGCGCAGAACGAAACAGCACAAACCCAAATCAAGGCATTCACTGCGCAACAAGATGCAATGGAGTCTCAGGCCAACACCGTTTACAAGCTGGCGCAAGCCCGCAACATGGACGACAAAGCTGTTATGGACGCCATCCAGCTACTGAATGACGTGTTTGTCTCCCAACAGAAAAGCATCCCATCACCACAGTCACCGGCTGACTCAATGCCGAGTTAATCAGGAGTAACAAATGGAAAGCGAACTGATCATCGACGGTCAGGCTGTATCCCTGTCTGAAAATCAGGAAACAGCTCAAGAAACAACCAATGAGCAGCAAGCGGAAACTCGTGAGGAGCAAGTCCACGATGAAGCGCAGAAGCCAGAAGAACAGTCCGAGAGTGAACAGGCCGAAGAGCAGCCGGATGAGCAGGTACTGCAAATCGGTGATGAAGAAGTTTCTTTGCAGGATGATGACGAAAACATTGACGGCAAACCAGCGCCGCAATGGATTAAAGACCTTCGCAAAGGCTTCAAGGAAACACAGAAAGAAAATCGGGAACTGAAACGCCAGCTTGAGGAGCTACACGCCAAGCCAGCGGAACAATCCCCAGCAATAGCAGAAACATTACCGCCCAAACCCACACTTGAGTCGTACGACTACGACGAAGCCAGGTTTGAGCAGGCTGTGACTGATTGGCATGAGAAAAAGAGCCGTGTCGAGCAGGTGCAGAAACAGAAGCAACAGCAGCAGCAGGAATACCAACAGCGTTTCCAGCAGAGAGTAGAAGCACATCGCCAACGCGCGGCTAAATTGCCGGTGAAAGATTATGCCGAGATGGAAGAAGTGGCACGCGCTGAGGTGTCAGACCTGCACAAAGAAATCCTTATCCATGCTGCCGACGAAGGTTCTGAGCTGATCGCCTATGCGCTAGGCAAGAACCAGCAATTACGCCAGCGCCTAGCCGCTGAGAAAGACCCAATTCGCGCCGCTTACATGCTTGGACAAATGAGCAGGGACGTCAGTTTGCGCCCTGCGCCTAAAGCCAAGCAAACGCCAAAACCTGAGCCGGAAGTTAGAGGTGGGGCGGCCAACGCGAAAATAGACGACTTCCAAAAATCATGCCCCGGCGCAATCATCGAATAAGGTAAAGAATAAATGCCAAACAATCTAGACAGCAACGTCAGCCAGATCGTACTGAAAAAGTTCCTGAAAGGCTTCATGTCAGATCTCGTGCTGTGTAAAACCGTAGACCGACAGTTACTGTCTGGCGAAATCAATGCTGATACTGGTGACAGCGTAAGCTTTAAGCGTCCTCAACAGTTCAAATCCATCCGCACACCGGGTGGTGACATTACGGGTATTGCAAAAAACAACCTGATCTCAGGCAAGGCCACGGGCCGCGTAGGCAACTACATCACCGTCCCGGTAGAGTGGTCTCAGCTTGAACAGGCGATTAAGCTGAACCAGCTTGAGCAAATCCTAGCTCCAATTCAGGAGCGCATGGTTACTGACTTGGAGACTGAGCTTGCGCAGTTCATGATGCGCAACGGGGCGCTGTCACTGGGAACGCCAAGCACGCCGATCAATAAATGGTCAGACGTGGCTCAAACGGCATCCTTCATGAAGGACATTGGCCTATCTCCTAGCGACGCCTACGCAGTCATGGATCCGTGGTCTGCGCAACGACTGGCTGACGCACAAACAGGGCTACATGCTTCTGACGCATTGGTGAAAACCGCATGGGAAAATGCGCAGATCCCTTCTAACTTTGGCGGCATTCGCGCACTAATGTCTAACGGTCTCTCATCTCGCACTCAGGGCGCGTTTGGCGGGACTTTGACGGTTAAGACAACTCCAGCGGTTGACTATACCACCATAAAAGACAGCTATCAGTTTACTGTAATTCTGACAGGTGCTACCGCTAGCAAAACAGGATTCCTGAAGGCCGGAGATCAACTTCAGTTTACCTCAACTTACTGGCTGAACCAGCAGAGCAAGCAGGTGCTGTATAACGGATCATCAGCAATTTCCTTTACGGGTACCGTGCTGGCAGATGCTAACTCAAATGCATCTGGGGATGTGACCGTTACTCTTTCTGGCGCACCCATTTACGATACGGCAAACCCTCAGTACAACGCCGTAAGTCGTGCTGTTGCCGCTGCTGACTCCGTTACTGTGATCGGCACGGCATCGCAGGCGATGAAGCCTAACTTGTTCTATAACAAAGAATTTGTTGGGCTTGGTACTCTTCCTTTGCCTAAGTTGCACAGCATCGACTCAGCCGTAGCTACATATGAAGGTTTCTCTATCCGTGTACACAAATACGCAGATGGCGACGCCAACAAGCAGATGATGCGGTTTGATATCCTACCTGCGTTTGTGTGCTTTAACCCTCACTTTGGCGGACAGTTCTTCGGTCAATCTTAACCACAAGGGGCTTCGGCCCCTTTTTTTTGAGGCGCATATGGATCGCATGAGCGTATTTATCGCAGCAAATAACGAAGCCGGACACGTTCAGGCTGTTATCGTTGAGAAAGATTTCCCGATTTACCAAAAGCTCGGCTTTGTGGCTTCCGTTGACGACATCAAGCCGGTTGTTAAACGTGGACGCAAGGCGGCTGACAATGGCAACGACGCTAACCAAGGGTGAAATAGTCCTGTTTGCGCTGCGTAAGTTTGCAGTTGCATCGAATGCGACGCTGACGGACGTAGAGCCTCAATCAATGGCTGATGGCGTTGCTGATTTAGAAGACATGCTGTATGAGTGGCAAATTAATCCCGGTGACATCGGCTACCTGTTCACGGCGGATGATGAAGACCCACTGCCGGATGACGACTCCGGGATACCGCGCAAATACAAGCACGCGGTCGGCTACCAGCTACTCCTTCGCATGATGTCTGACTACAACCTAGAGCCAACTCCACGCATCGAAACGAGCGCGGCAAAGGCTTATGACGCATTGCTCACTGACACACTTAAAATTCCATCAATGCGCCGCCGTGGAGACTTCCCGACCGGTCAGGGCAACAAATACGATACATTCTGCACAGATCGCTACTATCCCGACGATAGGCCGGAAACTGACGGCGATGTGCTCAATCCATAAGGTGAGAGAATGCCAATCCAACAGCTTCCTTTAATCAGGGGGGACGGGAGAAACCCGCAAAACCTCAACTATATTGACCGCATTCCTGTAAACATGCTGGCCGTTCAGAAGCCCGTTCTGAATGCCGGCGGATATCTGCGTTCATTCCCGGGATTGCGCAGGCTTCGTGATTCAGATGGCCCTTCCCGGGGGGGGATGTTCAACCCGCACAACCGGGTAGTTTATCGGGTAATGGGCGGAAAAGTGTATAAAGAAAATACAATAGTCGGTACCGCACGGGGCCATGGGCGGGTATCGATGTCAGGGAGCGGGAGCAGCCAGGGAGTTGCCATTGATGGTGAGCTGGTGCTTTTCCGGTATGACGGACAAGTAAAATGGCTGGCAAACTGGGATGTGGCCACCGGGTTCGAGCAATATGATATCGGGTCTGTGAGGGATATATGTCATGTGGGTGGGCGTTATATCTGGGTGAAAGACGGCACTGCCACGTTTGGCATTACGGATCTGGAAGATGAATCAAAACCGGACCGGTACCGGGCCTTCTACAGTGCAACCGCGCAGTCGGATGTGATTGAAGCGATAGCAGAATGGCGCGGCTCGGTGGTCTGTTTTGGTTCATCGTCAATTGAGTTTTTTTATCTTACCGGCGCGGTGGACGCCAGCTCTCCTGTCTATGCGCCCAATGCATCACTGACCATCCCTGTTGGCATAGCGGGTGTTCACTGCAAGACGCGTTTCATGAACAGCTATGCGTTTATCAGCGGTGCCTCATCCGGACCTCCGTCTGTATGGCTTATGGATATCGGGAAAGCCCAGCCTCTGTCCACTGCCAGCGTGGATGCTGTATTGCTGGGTTATACCGCAGATGAACTGGCAACGGCGTTCATGGAATCACTGACGTTTAAGTCGCATGTGCTTTTAATCATCCACCTTCCCCGTCATACCCTGGTTTACGATGCATCTGTCAGTGCAGGTGGTCCAGCCTGGTCGGTACTGAAGTCCGGTGTGGCTGACGATATTTATTGCGGGTGCGATTTTATGTTTGATGGTGAACGTATAACGGCGGGTGACAAGCTGCGGGGGCTTGTCGGTGTGGTGGATTTTTCTCTGTCCTCGCTTTACGACGAGATGACCGAGCATATTCTGTTCACCCCGTTGATATCGGCCGACAATGCCCGGCTGTTTGATTTGAGTCTGGAATCCTCTTCCGGACTTTCTTCAGTGACGGGGACCCTGTTTGTTTCCGCCACGCCGGACGGGATTAATTTTGGCCGTGAGTGTCTGGTGGTGCTTGATAAACCTGCCGTGTATGACATGCGTGTCCTGGTGCGCAGAGTCGGGCGCGTTCGCCGGAACATCGGTTTCAGACTCCGCATCGTGAGTTCTGCCCCGGTGATGCTGTCCGGCCTGACCGTGAGGGTTGAGTCATGAGCGATGAACTGAACACTCCGCTCCAGGGTTCACCCGGAATTGACCCGCTCTCCATTCCTGATGCGCTGGGTCCCGTATTCAAGTTGCAGCTGATTACGCTGATAAGCCATATCGGGATGATTGCTCAGCGGGCAAGCAGCGCCGGGCAGACAGCCTTCAGTGGTCAGGAAGAAATTAAATCTATAAAACAGATAGTTACAGTGGTAGAGCGCGATTATCTTTCGACAGCGCGGGACGCACCGCAGGCTCTGCTCTCATCGCTGGGTATCGTCACGAAACTGCTGATTGACAACAACCAGGTGGTGGGTCCCCGTGAAACAGGGTGGACAGCGGCAACAGGTACCGAAAATAAAGGTAGCTTTGATGCTGACCAGATGTTTCCGGTCAGCACCCCTCCAGCGCAGGAGGAGATACAGGCCATAGCTGATGCGCTTATCTCTACCCGCCAGCGAGTGCTGGCTCTGGAGCAGATGGCGCGAACACACGGCTTAATCAATTGAGGGAGCTATGATTAGCTTCAAACCAACCCGAAACATCGACCTTATAGAAGGGGTCGGCAATCATCCGGATATCATCGCAGGCAGTAATAACGGAGACGGTTACGACTACAAACCAGAATGCAGATATTTCGAGGTTAATGCACACGGACAGTTTGGCGGGATTGTCTACTACCAAGAGATTCAGCCACTGACTTTTGATTGCCACGCAATGTATCTGCCTGAGATTCGAGGATTTAGCAAAGATATCGGTCTGGCGTTCTGGCGATTCATCCTGTCAGAAACCAATGTCCAATGCGTCACATCATTTGCTGCCCGCAAGTTCCGTCACGGGCAAATCTACTGCGCGATGATCGGATTAAATCGCGTGGGAACCATCAAGAAATACTTCAAAGGTGTTGATGACGTCACCTTTTACTCAGCCACTCGCGAAGAACTAACCGACTTCCTAAATCACGGGAGATAACCATGTTATATGCATTTACGCTGGGCAGGAAACTGCGCGGCGAAGAACCCAGGTGCCCTGAAAAGGGGGGTAAAGGCGGTGGTAGTGACAATGGGGCAGGCGCTCAAGCTGATGCCATGAACCGCGCCACTGCATTACAGCGCGAGCAGTGGCAGACGGTGATGAATAATCTTTCGCCATTCACGCCACTGGCCCAGCAATACGTGACGCAGTTGCAGGATTTGTCCTCACTCAGTGGTCAAAACTCAGCGCTGAACAGCTATTACAATTCTGACCAGTACAAACAGCTTGCGAATCAGGCCCGCTATCAGAGTCTTGCAGCTGCTGAGGCAAACGGGGGGCTTGGCTCCACCGCAACCGGAAACATGCTGTCATCTATCGCTCCAACGTTGGGCCAGAACTGGTTATCAGGGCAGATGAGCAACGCCCAGAATCTGGCAAACATCGGTCTTGGTGCATTGCAAGGTCAGGCTAATGCCGGCCAGACCTACGCTAATAACGCAGGTCAGCTCTACCAACAGCAGGCATCACTGGCGGCTGCGAATGCTAACAAGCCATCTTCATTCCAGCAAGGTATCGGCGGGGCATTGAGCGGCGCGTCTCTTGGTATGGGGATTGGTGGCCCTTGGGGGGCGGCGATTGGTGGCGGACTTGGCTTACTTGGCTCATTGTTCTAAGGGGTGATTATGGCTACTACTCAACCGTGGGCTACAGGCGGTAGTTTGCTGGCTGATATCGGCGGGGTGAATACCAACGCTCCACAGGCCAGTGATGTTAACGCAACTCTCGGCTTGATTCGCCAGAACAACGAATTTGCCCGCGCTGGCGGTAACAATATCGGCTTGCAGGCATTGCAGGGTCTTCAAGGGCTGTCTGATGCTTACAAGCAAGACCAGCTACAGAAAACGCAAGCCGCATTCAATCAGGCCCACGCCAACGCGTGGAAATCTGGCGATACAACTGCATTGCGCGATTTTGCTGTGAAGAATCCAGCATTCGTTGCGCAGGCACAGCAAGCGGTTTCTGGTCTCGATGCTGGTCAGCGTTCCGATATGACCAATCAGGCGGCGAAATTGCGCATGGCTCTGGCTCAAGGCCCGGAGGCGTACAGGAAATACATAGGTGCTAATTCTGGCGAACTAACCAGACTTGGTGCTGACCCGAATTTTCTGGCGCAGGCAGGAACGCAGAACCCGCAAGCAGCGGCGCAGTTTTTCGATACATTGGGCATGGCTGGCAGCGGTGATAAGTATTACGACATCTTGGACAAGAGAGAAGGACGCCAAATTGATCGCGGCAAGTTGGCCGTTGAGCAAGGCAGGCTCACCGAGAGCGCTCGTCAGGCAGACATGGAGAACGTCAGAGGGTGGGCGAACATAAATAACGCCACTTTAGATCGGGCGCAGAGAGCGCAATTTCATTCTGATAATGTTGGCTTAAAGCTTCAGGAGCTTTCAGCTAAACAAGCTGAGCTAGGCAAAATTGACCCTAAGCTAGTGCGAGATCTGAATAGCGATATTAACGGGTATTCAAAAAATTACTCAGCAATGCGCAGTGCTGCGGAAAACCTTCAAGCATTAGGTAAAAGGAACACTCCTGCGGCGCAGTTAGGGATGATATTTAACTACATGAAATCTCTAGACCCTCAATCTGTAGTGAGCGAGGGTGAGCAGGTTCAGGTAAAAAGAACTGATGGGATTTATGGCACGCTCGGTAATTATGTAAGTCAATTATCAAGCGGTAAGATGCTAAACAATGATCAGGTTGCAGACCTGATTAACACATCAAAACTCATGGCAAATACCGAGGGAAGTAAATTCAATCAGCAGATGGACGAGTATCTTACTTCTTACGGCAATACCCTACCTAGTGGACTCGTAAACCAATTACAGTCAAGAAAGGCAAAGCTATTTGAAGATGTTCCGGGGGCGCAAGGGTCGGTCGGTGGTGGCACTACTGGAAATCCATCGACCGGATCAATAAGCGAAGGGGCTACGGCAACTAATCCTAGCACTGGTCAGAAGATTATATTTAGGGGTGGACAATGGCAACCAATGTAGGATTACCGGAAGGGTTTGAATTAGATTCTCCACCAAGTAATGCTGGTCTGCCTCAAGGATTCGTGTTGGATTCATCTCCTAACCAATTGCCATCTATATCAGCCGAGGAAAACGCCAGACAGGAAAATGTGGTTAACAACGCCAATGGCTTCGACCGCTTTATGTTTGGTGTAATCAACGGGTTGATGGATGTTGGCAAGGGTGTTGGTTTGTTTAACGACATGACACCAGAAGAGCAAGCGGCGATCAAGTCGGTTCAGCAGAAGCTGGCTGCCAAGCCATCCACCTCACAGGGCGTTGGTGAGTTTGTCGGACAGGCTGCGCCATTTCTTGGTGGTGGCGGACTGATAGCTCAAGCGCCTGCTGGCGCGGCAAGGCTGGCGGCGGCGGCGGGATTGGGGGCGGCAGAGGGTGGAATTGTTGCGAAAGGGACGGGGAATGATGTTACTACGGGTGCGGCTGTTGGTGCTGTTGCTGGCCCCGTGGCGGAGCTTGTTGGCCCAGCCGTTGGTAAGGTTGCGAGCAAGGTAAAACAAGGCGCTGGGGATCTTTACCGCGCCGCTACTGGCATCGGTGGTGATTCTGCTAGCGCCACGTTGGATAAAGCATCTGGTGCTATGGGGAATAGCATTCTTGGCAACCAGAGGGCAATTCAGGGGTTCGCTCAAGAGGTTAACCCTGATCAGAGCGCCATTAATGCCATTCGTGAGCTTGGCATGGAGAATTACACCACGCCCGGAATGGTATCAAAAAACCCTACTGTTAGAGCACTAGACAACGCAGTGGCAACGCTACCCGGAACAGAGATCAGTGAGGGGCATAAGCGTTTCATCTCCGAGCTTGGCAAGCGTGCAGATGAGATGATTACCTCATTTGGTGGTGATCTGGATAAACAGGCTGTTTCTGACAGGCTGGCATCAAAGTTTGATAGCACCATATCAAGCCTGCAAAACCAGTCTGACGAAATTTACAACAAGGTCGCGCAAAAGGTTCCTATCCGTGATCGCGTTGAGCCTAACAACACCGTGAGATTCTTAGAGGATCATGCGGACGATTTAGGAGGCATAGATGAGCTTACCCCGATATTAAAGAGGACTCTTGCGCGTCTTGACCCAAACACCCTACCGACTTATGGGCGCTTGGATAATGTCAGAAAGCAGGTTGGACAGGCCATTGGTAGTAAGGCGGGGCATTTCAAAGATGAGGAGGTCGGGGTTCTAAAACAGCTGTATGGCGCTATTACAGATGATCAGCAGGTTGTTGCTGAAAAATATGGTGTTGGCGAGCTGTGGAACCTTGGCAAAGAACTGGTGAAAACCAGAAAGGGAATTGAAGATAATGCAGAATTTGTCTTGGGGAAAAAGTTACAGCAGTCCGCCGTCCCCAAAGTAGAGTCAGCGATGGTGAGAATGTCGCAGGGTAATGGATCAGACTTTCGCCAGCTTATGAGCGCCATACCTCAGGATATGAGGAAGGAGGTTGCGTTAACGTCCATGAACAAGGCATTCACCGCGAACGCTAAATCTCCCGGTCAGCAACTCGGTGTTGATGGATTTGTTAAGTGGTACAACGGCATGGCTAGGAATAAGTCGAATATGTCCGCGCTGCGAGATGCAATTGGAAATGACGCCGCGAATAGACTGGATACGATTTATCAAGCAGCAAAGACTATGAACCGCCTCAATACAGGAAAGCAGTATGCAAGCAGCCTTGTCGATCAGCAGGTAAATAATTTTCTGAAAGAAAAGAGCGGACTGTCAAAGATATATGGTATTGCGTCAAAGACGGCAGCGACAGAGGGAATTACTAGCTTGTCAGGTTTCCCTGGTGCTGGTGCAGCTGGTGTAATATCTGGGGCGCTAGCGGCAGGGAAGACCAGTAGGATAAAAGCCGCTGATGCATTGCTTTCATCGCCAGAGTTCAAATCAATGCTTTTCCGATCACAAAGCGCACCAATCGACAGGGCTGAGGTTAGGCGAGTGATAGAAAGAAAGGTGATGCAGTCAAATGCCTTTAAGCGATGGGAGAAAACCCTATCTACCGATGAAGCTAAAACACTCGGGCGAGTTGGATTAATAACATGGCTGTCTCAGCAAGACGCTACAGCCACCGACGACCAATCCAAAACGCAATGAGAAATGCGATAATCTGTATTAGTCGCGACTTGATCTGACACTGGACCTTGCAAGGTTGAGAGTTACCGGTTTTGATATGGGTGTCCAATCCTTATACAAAACACGAGGTAACTCTCATGATTCATACTAACAAT
>NZ_JBPETA010000060.1:0-16655 GCF_051710365.1 Symbiopectobacterium sp.
GTTACGGATGGTAACGTGGGGAGTACTCATGCTGATTGGTCTGCAAAAAGCAGTAATAAATTCAGAACTTCAGAATACCGTCAAGTCCCGAAAAAAGAAAAATCAGGTGCGGAATGACGGATAAATACCGCCCGCCAATTCGATTTCTGGTTTCATGGTGAAATACCCGGTCAGGGTTCGACCTTTTAATACGCCCGCGGCCACCAATATTTGTGGGCCGTGACAAATAGCGGCGATCGGCACAGAAAAATTAAACGCATAAGTGGACAATATTCAGTACGGACTTATTCAGACGCAAATATTCAGGTGCGCGTCCGCCAGCAATATAAAACCCGCAATAGTCCTGCAAACGAATTTCATCAAACGAGGCGGTCAGCCGAAACAGATGTCCAGGCTTTTCGCTGTAAGTCTGATCGCCTTCAAAATCATGAATGGCAGTTTTAATAAATTCGCCTGCGCGCTTTCCCGGACAGACGGCGTCCACCGGCTTTGTTGAATAAATAGATTTTATGCTGGCAGCCCAGTGAAACGACGGATCCTAGCAACGCAAAATCATGCAGTTAGGCCTCATGAGAAAACTGTACACCTGAGATGACAAGCATTTTCAACCAAAACTGGCATGGAAAAACAGCATGATTACCTATTATTCAACAAAGCCGCGTCCACCCGGAAATCCAATGCGCTTAATGCCTGCCATGGCACAATGACTTCATAATCCTCAGAAAAATCACCCGCTAACAGCAGTATTTTTTTCATAGGTTGGTTCTCAGAACGCCGTGTTGTCATTTTCGATCATCCGCATGGCCTCGTTGACCGCGGCGACTTCGCCAAAGATTGCCAATGTCGTGATGTGCTGAGGGCAACTGCCAAAGATTTCCGAAACCACCACATTGGCGCTTTTGCTGGCCAGATCGGCATAGAAATAGAGATCCGATACTGGCAGCATCAGCAGACCAATGGCGTCAATGCGCAACAGATCGAGCCGTGAGCGAAATTCGCTGGGCATTCTTCTCTTCAGCATCGCCACAATGTCGGGGGTTAGTGCATTGATGATTCGTGTTTTCATTGGCAAATGGCCCTCAACCTCGCGACGATTAACGGATATTAAGCGATTCCACCATCACACAGCGGCGGGTGCGGGCAAACGACCGTGCGGACGTCAATCCTTCCCCGGTCGGACCGGCGATTGTGAAAGTGGCATGCCCTTCGCCGCTGACGCCGATGCCGGCATAAGACGGCCCGTTTTTAACAAAGATGGTGGTTTGAATCAGCTTCGCCATCTTGGTCAGTTTTTCGACGTTGGTGGAGTGCATGATGGCGGTATGACGGTTACCGTGTTCTACCTTGACCGCCAGATCGATAGCGTCATCGACGTTATCAACGCGCACCACGGGCAGAATCGGCATCATCAGTTCATGCACCACAAAGGGGTGATTTTTTTCCGTTTCGATCAGGATAACTTTGGTGTCCGGTGCGCTGGAGATCCACAGTTGTTGCAGGATGAAACGCGCATCTTTACCGATAAACGCAGTATTGGGGCCCGTGCCTTTCTCATTCAGCACCAGCGTTTGCAACTGCTGGATCAACTGCTTGTCACACAGCAGGTAGGCACCGCTTTTCCTCATGCAGTGGATCAGATAATCCGCTACCTGATTCACCACGATCACCTCTTTTTCGGCGACGCATGGCAGGTTGTTATCGCAGCTGCATCCCTTGATGATATCGCGCGCTGCCCGTTCGATATTGGCCGTTTCATCCACCACCGCTGGCGGGTTACCGGCACCGGCACCGATGGCTTTCTTGCCCGATGACATCACCGTTCTCACGATCGCCGGACCACCCGTTGCCACCAGCAGGTTGACGAGTGGGTCTTTGATCAAGGCGTTAGTGTTGTCTATGGACGGGGTCGCCACGGTGACCACCAGATTGGCCGGTGTGCCTAACTGCGCCAGCTTCTCGTTGATCAGCCGCACCGCGAGGCGCGATACGTTGCGCGAACGCGGGTGCGGACTGAACACCACGGTATTGCCTGCCGCCAGCATGCCAATGCTGTTGTTGATGATGGTTTCCGTCGGGTTAGTGGTGGGGGTGATGGAACCGACGACGCCGAACGCGGAGTACTCGATTAATGTCAGCCCACCGTCACCGCTACACGCCTGCGTCGCCAGATCTTCCGTGCCCGGCGTTTTCAGAGCTGCTATGCGATTTTTGGTCAGCTTGTCCTCGTAGTTACCCATGCCGGTTTCTTCGACGGCCATGCGGGAGATTTGGTCCAGCACGTCTTCTTGAAGAAACACCTCACGCACGCCCTTCACAAACGCATTCCTGTCTTGCATCGAGCAGTGACGATACTGCACTTGCGCTATCGCGGCAGCGGCAATGGCTTCGTCCATGCTGTCGAAGATACCCGCATCATGCGCTGAAGGCTGTGGTGCGGCGGTTGTCGGCTGTTGCTGTGCCAACACTTGCGCCACAATGCTGCTGACCAGCGATTGCTCGGTGTGAGGTGCAGTGTCAGCGGCCGGTGTGGCGGCTGGTGCTGCACCCGCGCCGGACGCGACGGGGTTACTGTATTTGCTCAGGATGGTGGAGACCGCTTGGGCGATTTCAAGGTCGTTCATCTTTTGGTTCCTTTCCTCACATCGCACGGCACGCAAGCGCGCCTGACGGATCAGATATACGGCGTGGTGGTCGATCTGATTTCCGTTGGATCTAACGTGGACAGCAATTGCAAACCGACTTCGCGAGCGGCGATCACCGCCTGGCGTACCGCGCCAGAATCCCCTGCGAAGGTGAAGATCACTTCGTTACTGTAGCTGGTGCTTTTGCTCGGGCTGGCATACCCGACCGGGTCGATCACCGCAGCTTTGGCGGCGGTATCGGCAATCAGTACCCCGATGGCAGCCGGTGAGGCGCAGGTCATGCCGAACGACTTACCGATAGGTGCGCCAAAGGCTTTGTTCAGGGCAAAGCTGGCACGTGCGGTGTACTGGAATTCCAGGTGACCAGCGGGAGAGCCGTACACATCGCCCATGGTGCGGTCGATTTCGTTCAGGGCGGCTTCCACGGCACGGCGGGCGTCAGAGACGTCTTCTGCACCGAAGATGATCATACAACCGTGCCCGCCACCGCCTTCGGTGTCACGCGCCAGCTCGATGATCAGCACTTCGCTGTTGGTGGCTTTCACCGCTTCGTCAGCGGCAAAAATATGCGGGCCAGCGCCGGTACGTGCGCCGATAATACCGATGGAACGGAACTTTTTATCGATATTCATCAGCTCATGCAGTTGGTGATCCACGTTGGCGATCACCAGACCGATGGTGTGGCCCAGTGCGGTGCCGACAAATTCTGTCAGCCCGCAGCCCACGATGCTGCCGAGCGCTTTACCAGCACGTGGTGCGTCGTTCTGCTTGTTCATCACGTCAGATATAATCTGTTCGACAAGATTATCTCTCATAGGAATAATCCTCGCGGTTTAGGGATCAGCCCAGTGCCTTCGGCAGAATTTTTTCCACTTCGGTATGCGGGCGAGGGATCACATGCACGGAAACCAGTTCGCCGACTTTATTGGCGGCTGCGGAGCCTGCGTCGGTGGCTGCTTTCACGGCACCCACATCGCCACGCACCATCACGGTGACCAGACCAGAACCGATTTTTTCGTAGCCGACCAGCGTAACGTTGGCGGATTTCACCATGGTATCTGCGGCTTCGATGGCGGAGACCAAACCTTTTGTTTCAACCATACCCAATGCTTCTTGTTGCATATCAACCTCGACGTTTTGTAGTAAAAAACTTGTAGTAAAAAAGTACGTGGAATCTGTCCGGCGGACCGTGGTCTGCCCTCATCCCGCAACCGGCAACGCACCGATTTTGCTGTTTAGGATGTTATGAACATCCCGACCAAATGTTTTGCCGATGAGCGAGACTTTTTTGTTATCACTTTCAGTGCTGCGACAATAAAATCCACGCTGGTTTATCAGAGCCGCCGCGGCGTGATACCGCGATGCCCTAAACTGTTAGATGCCCTAAACTGTTAAATGGGTCACGTTTCAATAAAACGGGGGCACCGCACCTCATGCCAATTGCGCGATCTCTGCGACGTCCATCGCGATCATTTTCTCCTCGTTGGTGAAAATAACCGCGATAGTGGGGAAGCCTTCGGCGGAAATCACACCGCTGCGTCCACCCACCATGTCATGGTTTTTTTGCTTATCGAGCTTCAGCCCCAGCACCGATAGGAGCTCGATGGTCAGCTCGCGGATCAGCGCCGAGTTTTCGCCGATGCCACCGGTAAACACCAGCGCATCCAAGCGTGAGAGTGAGGTGAGGTGGGCTCCCAGGTGACGTGCCAGATGATGCACCATCACATCAATCGCTAACCCTGCGCGTTCGTTGCCGCTTTCCCGTGCTTCTTGTAAGGTGCGGCAATCGCTGGAGATGCCGGAAATACCGTACAGGTCGGAGGCGTTATTCACCGTTTGGTAGATTTTTTCGATAGGTTGCTTGGTGCAACTGGCGATATAGGCGGCGGCACCGAAATCGAGATCCCCACTGCGCGTACCCATCACTAGCCCTTCCAGCGGCGTCATGCCCATCGAGGTATCGACGCTGCGTCCGTTTTTCACCGCGCAGATGGAGGAGCCGTTGCCCAGATGAGCAACCAGAATGCCGTGATCGTCCGCCTTGAGATCCAGCATGGCGCGGGCTTGTTCCGCAATATAGCGGTGCGAGGTGCCGTGGAAACCGTAGCGCCTCACCTGATACTCATAAGGAATGGCGTAGGTGTAAGCCGCAGGGGCGAGCGTCTGGTGAAAGGCGGTATCGAACACCGCAATTTGCGGCAGTGACGGCAGCAGAGCTTGAGCCGCTTCGATCCCCGTCAGGTTGGCGGGGTTATGCAAAGGAGCCAATACTAACAACGCCCTAATTTTTTCAATCACTTCCGGAGTGATTAACACGGAGTGTTTGAAATCGCTGCCGCCGTGGGCGACGCGGTGACCGATAGCGGCAAGTGAATCGATCAGATTTTTGCTGGAGCGCGTATCGAACAGCACTTTCAACGCTTCATGGTGGCTGGCGGATTCCAGCGATAGCACTGATTTGTTGCCTGCGCCGTCTTTGACGGTAATCACCGCGTTATCCAACCCTAAGCGTTCTGCCAGGCCGAACAGCAGCGGTTGTCCGTCGTTGACGGGCATAACGGAAAACTTTAATGACGACGAACCACAGTTAATCACGAGCACAAGGGAAGATAAGGACATAAGCCCCCCGAAATAAGAGATGACAAAAAAATCCAGCGTGTTATTCGCGGCTGTCAGGCGAAAGGCGACAGGGAAAAACGTTGCTGAGTGAATTGGTGCAGAACGTGGCGTGCGATCGCGACATCCTCTTCGGCGGTTCCGCCGCTGATGCCGATACCGCCCAGTAAATGTCCCTGATGCCAGCAGGGCAGGCCGCCACCGACGGCGCAGATATCGGCCTGTTGCTGGAGCCCGAACAGGGGCGCACCGGGTTGCACCTGTTCGGCCAGTTCGTGCGTCGGCATACGCAGCGCCACGGCGCTGTAGGCTTTTTGTCCGGCTAGGCGGTGGCTGACCAACAGCGCGTTATTCATGCTGACGAAGTAGCGCGGATGGCCGTGTGCATACACCAGGCTGACGACAATCGCCAGGTGCATGGCAAAGGCGGTTTCCTGTGCCAACTGTGCCAGCAGGGCGAAATCAGCAACGGTCAATGCTTTGCGTTCTGGCTGAGGCTGGGCGGCAATGGCTTGTGCAATCCACCCGTCCAAATCGCGCAGTGCAGGGGGCTGTTGTGTCAACATTTAGCCCTCACTACGTTCGGTGGCATCGACGATACCGACGATAGCGGCATCAATAACGGAATGCTCTTTGCTGTTGGTCATGCGCGCTGAGCTGCCGGTGGTGACGATCACAATTTCTCCGTTACCCGCGCCGACGGTATCCACCGCCACCTGCGTGCGCTGAGTGGGGTTCATGCGCTCATCCAGACGAGTGACGAGCAGCAGTTTCATACCGTTCAACGATGCATGTTTGGTGGTGGAGACCACCGTGCCGGTGACTTGGGCCAGATACATGGTGCCTCCTCAGGATGCCGTTATTAACGTGATGCGGCGCGCGGCTATCTCATCGCGTGCTGCCGGGGTAATCAATGTGCCGGGTTGGACACGCAGTGTGTCTTCGCTATGCAGACGGACATCGCGCGCCGTCAGTAAGGACTTACCGACGCAGGCGACAGCGCTGTGCGATACGGATGCCTGTGGGGCAGCAGGTTGCCCCATCATGCGAATGCCAAATTGGCGCAGCGTCTCCTGATAGCGTGAGAGTTGTGCCAGATAAGCAGATGGCATGGCGGCATCAGGGTGGTGTAGTGCGATGATGCGCACGTCTTGCGCCAGTGCCTGAAAGACCCATTGGCTGGCGGCGTTATCACGCAAGCCGAGCGCTATTTTGGCCAGACTGTTATCAGACAAGGCTGGCAGCAGCAGCGTATCGCCGCTGCGTAGCATGGGATCGATAGTCTGTTGGCAAGGCACCTGTGGCAGCAGACGATGCAAGGTATCGGCAAAACGCGTGTGCAAGCGCTGTGCGCTGTGGGAGAAGTGTACGCTGAGCAGACAGCCCGCTTGCGCCAGTGCTGCCAGATAGCGCAGCGTGGCAGGAAATGCGGCTACGTCATCGCCAGTGATCATCACAAAGGTGGTTGGCTGCCGTTGGGTTTCGGCCTGGATGTTTTCGATCCCTGTACTTTCTAACCGTGAACTTTCGATCCGTAAAGTTCGGTGGGCAAGCGCATCAGTGATGGCCTTGTCTATCAACGAAGAGAGCGTCTGGCTGTTCATGCTGCCTCTCGTGAGCGGTATGCGGTATTCATGGTGCCGCCTGCATGGCAATCCCCAGTGGGGTGACCAGCAGCGGCTCCACCGCGGGAATGATGTTTTTCCCGGTGACCTTGCGGAACACGCCGGGGAATTCGCTAAAGCTGCTGGCACCGCCCACCACGTGAATGTTTCTGACGTTATACGCTGTCAGCCAGTCACGGGTCAGGCAGGCCATCTTCTCCACCACCACCGGACGCACCAGCGGGAAGATATCCGCTTCTTGCGCCGGGTCGTGTTTGACTTGTTCTGCATCGGCATAGGTGAGACCCAGCGCGCCCGCCAGCACCAGCGTCATATGGGTGCCGCCGGTCGGTTCGTCAGCGGAAAAGAGCACCTTGCCGTTACGCAGCACGCTAAGCCCCGTGGTGCCGCCGCCTACATCCACCACTGCTCCGTTACGCATATTCAGCGCTGTGGCGGCAGCAACGGGCTCATCCACCACATGCGTCACCAGCAGACCCGACGACTCCACCACGTTGGCGATCACCTTGGTATTCCCTTCGGAAATCCCCGGCGGAATGGCGGTAGCGGCGTGCGTCAGTGCTTGACCTAAGCGGGCTTCCAACTGTTGTTTCAGGTGCTTCACCACCCGGGTGGCAGACAGGTAGTCCACCACTATGCCATCTTTCACCACGGAGGAGGGATAGGTAATGCCAGTGATGGGTGCGTTGTGACGGTCTACCACTACCATGGCGATATTTGCAGTTCCCAGATCGACGCCGACTTTCAGCACGCCGTCATGCTCGCGGCATTCGGCATCGCGGATCAGCTGCTCCAGCGTGCGCAGTCGCGTCTCAACGGAAACATCAGCCATGGGGGTTGCTCCGTAATAATGTTGACCAGATCGCCGTTGCGCAGCCCGTAGGCGTTGGCTTCTTCCACATCCACATGCAGCTCCAGTACTGAAGCCTGCGTGGCGCGCACCACCACGTGTTGCATGATGCCGGCACGTTGTCCCTGTGCCTGAATGCTCACTTCCATGCCGTCGCGCAGTGCATGGCGTTCAGCGTCTTCCGGTGAAATATGGATATGCCGCCAGGCGACGATGGTGCCCGAAGCTTTTTTTACGCTGCCTTTCGGGCCAACGATTTCAATACCGGGAGAGTCCTGAAGATCGCCCGACATGCGCACCGGGGCTTTCACACCCAGTACAAAACTGTCGGCGACAGAGATTTCCACTTGTGTCGTGGGGCGCAGTGGGCCGAGCACACGCACATTTTTGATTTCCCCTTTCGGGCCGCGCAGCGTGACACACTCTTCTGAGGCGAACTGGCCTGGCTGTTTCACGGCTTTCATGCGTGTTAGCGTTGCGCCGTAGCCGAACAGGATATCCATGTCTTCCCGCGCCAGATGAATATGGCGATTAGAGATGCCAACCTGTACTTGAAGCGGTGCGCTGGGGGCATCAAGGGTTTCAGAACGGGATGAGCCCTGTGCGGCCAGTTCTTGCATTACCTGCTGGGTGATCCATGCAATCTGTTGCTGTGTTGCGTTCATCAATTCAGTTACCTGCGTTTTCCTGTCTTTACGTCATGCACCGGTGCGAATGGGGCTGTTGTGGCCTGTCGCGGTGGTGCTATTCACCCTAATCAACACGGCGTGTCCGCGTTTGTGATTCGCGAGGACTTTATTGCGCAGCCCGTGGCGGGCAGGACAATTTCGTCCAGTCGCGATGCTGATTAGCCCGCAATCTGGCTTATCAACTGGCTGATCGCATCGCGGGTGGGAGCGTGTGGATTACTGGCGGTGCAGCCATCTGCCAGCGCGGCATCGATCAAACGCGTGAGCTGTTGCTCAACGTCATGGGCACTAATATTCAATTCACGCAGCGTTGCCGGGATATCGAAACGTTGATTTAACGCGCGAATTTGTTGGGATAACTGCTGGATACGCGTGTGTTGATCGCCCTGTTTGATGCCTGCTAACGCCGCACAGCGCGCGTAGCGTTCGCGCGTGGCATCACTGCCGGTGGCTGCGTTGTAATCGATCACCAACGGGAGCAGCATGGCGTTAATCTTGCCGTGAGGAATGTGGAACACACCGCCCAGAGCGTGTGCCAACCCGTGTACCAACCCCAATCCGGCGGTTCTGAACGCCATACCCGCCATGCAGGAGGCGTTGTGCATTTTGGCGCGCGGTGTAATAGCTTGCGGCTGCTCGAACACCTGTGGCAGATAGTCCCACACCAGCAAGATGGCCTTTTCCGCCAGCGCGTCACTGAAATCGTTAGCCTGGGAAGAAACGTAGGCCTCAATCGCGTGGGTGAGCACATCCATGCCGGTATCAACGGCGACGCCGCGCGGCACGCTCACCACCAGTTGCGGATCGAGAATGGCGATATCGGGCTGTAATTGATCGGAAACCAGCGGGTATTTTTGCCCGTGTTCAGGATCGGAGATCACCGCGTAGGTGGTCACTTCGGAGCCGGATCCGCTGGTGGTCGGGATTGCCACCAATACCATCGGATGCTCCGGATACAACGCCTCCAGGGTGACCTTGATGCCTTTGGCGGCATCCAAAGAGGAACCGCCGCCGAGTGCGATAATTACGTCTGGCTGTAGCGTTTTGAATGCCGCTGCCCCGGCGTGCAGCACGTTAACATCAGGGTCGGGTTTTACCCCGCTGAAGATACTGATGCGCGCCTGTGGCATAAAACCGGCGAGATAATCGGTTTTGCCGGATTTTGCCATAAAGTCATCAGTGACAATGGCGACCGTTTTATGGTTATAGGCGCGTAAGGCTTCCATTGCCGTGTCACCGAAATAGACGCGCGGCATGGCAAACACAGGAATATTCATGGCGTGATGTCGTTCCATGGGGCTGTCAGTGCGAGCGGGCAGCAAACAGCGTAGGTTTCTCAATGCTGGCTAACCTAACATGCGGTGAAAAAGGAGCGGCAGCATTGCGCAGAAGTTGGATTCTTTTGTCCTGTCGCAGGGGGGATATCAAAATAATCCACGCGGGGATGTGCGCATAACGGCTAAAGCAGGCGTGGACGGCGCTGCCAGAGGAATGACATAAAGGAAGGTCAAGGCATTGTGGTGCAGGAAGGCAAGCAGCCGTTGGTCTTTGTTACGACAGGCTACAATATCAATATTGCGGAGAGCCCCGTTGGCGCGCCGTCACCTCAGGCTTTTGCCAGAAAGAGGGTGAAAAAATCACGCCATTAAAAAAGGCGGGTATCAGTGATACCCGCCTTTTCAGTGCTGGTTACGACGTGCGTAACCGCATATGTGCTTTAATCGCGAACGATTAACGGAAGATAGCGTAGGGAGCCAGACCGCGATAGGTTTTGCCCAACGCTTTTATTACTTTGTTGATATTACTGACAATACTCATCTTCTTATTCCTACGCTTTCTTGAATCTTAGTGGTTGGTGAACATGTTGAAGTTGACGCTAACGCTTTCGAACATGGCAACGATTTTTTTGATCAGTTTCATTTGTCTCTCTCCGAGTGATTGTTCATTTTTCTGTGATGCTCTTCACGTTTTTAAAGATACGCCGCTTGGCAGCGCAGGTCAACTTTTTTGTGAGGCTAATCACAAAAAAATGGTTCACGAGTTTTCTGTGCATGAAACGCCGTTCTGTTTTGTCGAGTGATAGATAAATTGTCTGGATTATCAGTTGAAATACACAGCCCAGAAGCAGGATAATCTCCCGTTTCTCCTCCGACCTGCCAGATACAATTGTGATGCGCCTCGCAAGCTAATCGTTTGCGTGCCCGCAGAGCCGGTGTGAAGTGCATTCGGGGGCGTCAGATATTTGCGCTGCGGTGCGGAAGCGCCGCTGTTGTGGGTGCGTGCAGCGATGGGAGATCGTCATGGCAGGCAAGGCCATATGCACCCTCCGGTTTTACTTTTACAAATAATGACATCTCAGGGGATACCACCATGTCAAATAGCTCTCGTCAGGCTGGCAATGCGGCGCGCCCGCAAAGCTCACTTGATGCTTTTTTTCACATCACACAGCGCGGCAGTAATGTAAGACAGGAAGTGCTGGCCGGGTTAACCACGTTTCTGGCGATGGTGTATTCGGTCATTGTCGTGCCTGGCATGTTGAGCAAGGCGGGTTTCCCGCACACGCCGGTGTTCGTGGCAACTTGCCTGGTCGCAGGGCTGGGTTCCTTGCTGATGGGACTGTGGGCCAATCTGCCCATGGCAATCGGCTGCGCCATTTCGCTTACCGCATTTACCGCGTTTAGTCTGGTGTTGGGGCAACAGATCAGCGTACCGGTAGCCTTAGGCGCGATCTTCCTGATGGGGTTGCTGTTTACCGTGATCTCTGTGACTGGCATCCGTTCCTGGATCCTGCGTAACTTGCCGTTGGGCGTGGCGCATGGCACCGGTATCGGTATTGGTCTGTTCCTGCTGATCATCGCCGCCAACGGCGTGGGTCTGGTGATCAAGAACCCGATCGACGGGCTGCCTGTTGCGTTGGGTAACTTCACCTCGTTCCCGGTGATCATGTCTTTACTGGGACTGGCGGCCACCATCGGTCTGGAAAAACGTCGTGTGCCGGGCGGCATCTTATTGGTGATTGTGGCTATTTCCATTATCGGCCTGATTTTTGATCCGAACGTGAAATTCCAGGGCTGGTTCAGCTTGCCGAGCCTGACCGATGAAAACGGTCACTCGCTGATGTTTAGCCTGGATATCATGGGGGCGTTGCAACTGGCGGTACTGCCAAGTGTACTGGCGCTGGTGATGACGGCGGTGTTTGACGCCACCGGTACCATCCGCGCGGTTGCCGGGCAGGCGAACCTGCTGGATAAAGACGGGCAAATCGTTAACGGTGGGAAAGCGCTGACGGCGGACTCCGTGAGCAGCATGTTGTCCAGCTTGGTCGGGACGTCTCCCGCGGCGGTCTACATCGAATCTGCGGCCGGCACGGCGGCAGGCGGTAAAACGGGGTTGACGGCGACGGTGGTCGGCGTGCTGTTCCTGTGCCTGCTGTTCCTTTCCCCGCTGTCTTATCTGGTGCCGGGATACGCGACTGCGCCAGCATTGATGTATGTGGGTCTGCTGATGCTGAGCAATGTTGCCAAGCTGAATTTTGATGACATCGTTGATGCCATGTCAGGTCTGGTCTGTGCGGTGTTTATCGTGCTGACCTGTAATATTGTGACTGGGATTATGCTGGGCTTTGGCGCACTGGTGCTGGGGCGTGTTTTCTCGGGTGCATGGCGTAAACTGAACGTTGGCACCGTGATTATCGCAATCGCGCTGGTGGTGTTCTACGCCGGTGGCTGGGCGCTCTGATTATTTTGTGCGTTAGTCATTAAGGGGATGGCTATGCCGCAATCCCCGTCATCCTCGGCGAAAGCCGGGGATCTCTGCCAGAAGAAACGCCGGTAACCTGAAAAAGATTCCCGCCTGCGCGGGAATGACCGTCTGAGGTTGCCTGCGATTTCGCTAGTGCTTGTGGTCATGAGGCCTGTTCGCCATGACCACACTCATCGTTTTTCCTCTTCCCTCATGCTTCCTCTGAAGTATCCCGTCACGGTGATTTTTTGACGCAATTATTTGCAGGGTAATCATGCAAAAAATATGCGTTTTACCCTGAAATTTTGCCCCGCTGAGCGATATTTTCATGTAAAAATAATGGGGCACTATTTCATAACGTACAAAGGGCAGCTCAGCACGCAGTTAAGTCATTATTGGACATCTCCTAAGGAAAGCATGGAAATCTTTTTTACCATTCTGATTTTAACCCTGGTGGTATCACTATCAGGGGTTGTTACACGTATTTTACCCTTCCAAGTTCCGCTGCCCTTAATGCAAATCGCCCTCGGGGCCATTTTGGCCTGGCCCCAGTTTGGCTTGCATGTCGATTTCAATCCTGAACTGTTTATGGTGCTGTTCATCCCGCCGCTGCTGTTTGCCGATGGCTGGAAAACGCCAACGCGCGAATTTATCAAACACAGTCGTGAGGTGATTGGGCTGGCGCTGGTGCTGGTGTTGATCACCGTCGCCGGGGTGGGTTACCTGATTTACTGGATGATCCCGGGGATGCCGCTGGTGGCGGCTTTTGCACTGGCAGCTGTGTTATCGCCGACGGATGCGGTAGCGCTGTCGGGGATTGTTGGCGAAGATCGTATTCCGAAAAAGCTGATGAGTATCTTGCAGGGCGAAGCGTTGATGAATGATGCTTCGGGTCTGGTATCGCTTAAGTTTGCCGTCGCGGTGGCGATGGGCACCATGGTGTTTACCGTGTCCGGCGCGACGCTGGAGTTTGTTCAGGTAGCGGTCGGCGGCCTGCTGGCTGGCGTGGGTGTCACCTGGCTTTACAGTAAATCATTGCGCATCATTAACCGTTGGAGCGGTGATGATGCGGCCACCCAGATTGTGCTGCTGATGCTGTTGCCGTTCGCCTCTTACCTGATTGCGGAACACATTGGTGTATCGGGCATTTTGGCTGTGGTGGCCGCAGGGATGACCATCAGCCACTCTAACGTGATCAGTAACGCGCCGCTGGCGATGCGATTACGCGCCAACAGCGTCTGGTCGATGCTGGAGTTCGTGTTTAACGGCATGGTGTTTATCATGCTGGGGCTGCAATTGCCCGACATTTTGGAAACGTCTGTGACGCAGGCGGAGCTGGACCCCACCGTTGAAACCTGGATGCTGTTTACCGATATCGCCATTATTTACGGCGCGCTGTTGCTGCTGCGTTTCTGCTGGCTGTGGTTTATGAAATATTACAGCCTCCTGTTTCAAAAGAAACGCCCGATGCTGTTTGCTCAGTACACCACGCGTGAAATCTGGATCGCTTCTTTTGCCGGGGTGCGCGGTGCGATTACCTTGGCCGGTGTGCTGTCCATTCCGCTGTTATTAAACGACGGCACCGCGTTTCCTTCCCGCTATCAACTGGTGTTTATCGCCACCGGCGTCATCCTGTTTTCCTTGCTGTGTGGGGTATTGACGCTGCCGTTACTGTTGCGCGAGGTGACGGTGGTGGACAAATCGCTCTATAAGAAAGAAGAGCGGATGGCGCGCATGGCGATTGCCGAAGTGGCGATCCGTAGCTTGCAGAAAATGGAAGAACGTCTGGCAGCGGATCGAGAAGAAAATATTGATGAGCAGGTGGTGCGTGAAGTCAGTGCGCGTGTCATCGGTAATCTGCGGCGTCGCGTCGTCGGTGAGAGCGATTTGGAACACAGTCTGGAGATTGAAAATCTGGAGCGCCGTTTCCGTTTGGCCGCTATCACCGCTGAACGCGGTGAACTTTACCACCTGCGCGCTACGCAGCAGATCAGTAATGAAACCCTGAAAAAGATGCTGCACGATCTCGATCTGCTGGAAGCCGTGCTGAGTGAGAAAGTGTAACCTGGTTTTTGCCTAGCCATGATTTTGCTTAGCTGATGCAGGCTCTACCTAGGTTGAGCCTGCATCGGAACCTTGTTGATTCCCTCTATAGCGTGTTCCGAAGCCTGTCAGATACCTTATCTGCATCTGCATGAGGAATGCACGAAAACCCCACGATCGCAGAAAAACCCTACAAATTTTGGCTAATTGTCAGCATTGTAAACTACTTGTCATTAAATGATAATGATTGTTATTATCCTATAACGCGTTGACGCATAAGAAGCCGCCAGACAGGTTATTGCCTGTGTCAGAGTGGCTCAGATCCTGTTTTTGTGGATCGGTAGCACGTCACTACGCGTGTTGTGGTGTAAGCAGCCATCACTTTGACAGAGGGAAAACTATGCGCGTTTTAGTGGTTGATGACGACTCGGTGTTGTGCCATTGGCTTGGTGCAAAGCTGCACTCACATGGTTATGCCTGCAATATTGTTCATGATGGCGAACATGCGCTCAAAGCCATTAAAGATGACATTTATGACGTGGTGCTGTTGGATCGGATGCTACCAACGTTGGACGGTTTTAGCGTACTGCGTGAGCTGCAAGGGTCGCGTCATCCGCCTATCATGCTGCTTTCAGCGTTGGATCGCGTGATGGGGCTGGAACTGGGTGCCGAAGATTATCTGGGCAAGCCGTTTAATTTCAATGAACTGCGTTTGCGTTTAGAGATTATGGTGCTCAGAGGAAAACCGCAGGACGCACCGTCATCGCTGCTGACGTTTGAAGATCTGCAACTTGATCGTCTGCAACGGGTTGCCTGGCGGAGCGGGCAGCGCATCGATCTTACCGGTAAAGAGATCAAACTGCTGATCATTTTGATGGAAAACCCAGTGCAGGTGATCACGCGTACGCTGTTGTTGGAGCGCGTCTGGGGGTATCACTTCGATCCTCAGACCAACCTGATCGATGTTCATATGTCCAAACTGCGGGCCAAGATCGACAAAGGCTTTCCCCGGCCGCTGATCAAAACGTTAAGATCGATGGGCTATGCCCTTGGTGCAGTGGAAAAAACGGATGTCGCGTAGCGTACACAATGAACCTGCGCTGAGATGGTCGGGTAACGGATGGCGTGAGAAAATTCGCCATTTATGCGTGCACGGTGCAAACCGTTATCCGGTGTTTCTGCGCACCTCGCAGTTTCGCCAATTTATTACGCTGGTCTTCCTGTTTTTGCTGATGGTGCTGTGCTGCATTGTCGGTTTCAGTGTGTTGAGTGAAACGCTGATTCGTACCCACGTGCGCGACGTCATACTGGGCAATATCCATGACCATGCAACCCAATCACGGCTGATCGACACGTCTACGCTGATCGCCCAGCTCAAACGCGATAATCAGGCCAAAACCGATGAGTTGCCTCTGTTTCTGGTGATGAGCAAGCAGGGCGAGATCCTCTACCACAATGCGGGTTGGATGCTGTCCGGGCCAAATTATACCGCGTGCAAAATGGATGTCCCTTGCCTGAAGGCGCTACTGGTTGAAAAGGGGGCGCTGAAGGCCAGCGACCAGCACCGCAGCGTACCCGAGAGCAACCTGGTCGGTATGTCGGTGGCGCTGGATGATGGCGGCGTGTTGTTCACCGCCTATAATCTGCGTCCGATGCTGGAACGTATTCGCACTATTCCACTGGTGGCGGGGGCAGGGCTGTTTGTCGTGCTGTTGTTTTCTCTGGTTGTCAGCCGACATTTCAGTTTACGCAGCCTGCGCAGCGTCGAGCGGATCCGTACCGCGCTACAGCGCCGGTGAGCAGTACGTTCGTATGCCGCTCTCAACGCGCGATGACGATTTCCATAGCCTGAGCCACGACATTAACCAGAATCTGGAGCGCATTGAACGCCTGATGGAGCAGGTGCGCAGCACCTCAAGTCACATTGCCCACGAATTACGCACGCCGCTGACGCACCTGCAAAACCGGTTGTACAACCTGACCGAGCGACAAGGTCTTGAGCATGAGATGCGCGAGGAGTTGCATCAGGCGGTGGAAGAGGTGCACAAGATTTTGGGGCTGTTTCGCACCGTCATGCGTATCGGAGAGATTGAAAGCGGGCGCTGTGTTCATCAATTTGCCCGCTTTGAGGTGCGCCCGTTATTGGAAGAGGTGTCGGAATATTATCAACCGTTAGCAGATGCACACCATTGCCAATTGCTGATTGATGCACCTGTCGGGACGCCGCTTTTTGGCGATCGGGCGTTGCTGTTTCAGGCGCTGGCGAATCTGATTGAAAACGCGCTGAAGTATGCTGCACAAGGTAAAGCGATCACCTTGAGCGTCGAGCCTGTACATAAATTTGTGTAATTGCCTGATTTTGATATGTTCAATCCAACATCAAAAGCAGGTTACTTTATGGACGAAAAACAGTTGCAGGCTCTGGCTAATGCACTGGCCAAAAATCTCA
>NZ_JBPETA010000061.1:0-16507 GCF_051710365.1 Symbiopectobacterium sp.
AAGGTTACGGATGGTAACGTGGGGAGTACTCATGCTGATTGGTCTGCAAAAAGCAGTAATAAATTCAGAACTTCAGAATACCGTCAAGTCCCGAAAAAAGAAAAATCAGGTGCGGAATGACGGCTTATTAATAGATATAAGAAAAAGATATGAATATTGAGCGAGTTATTCGCTGTTTACCCGGCCAATGAGTGGCCTGGCGCACAGGGTGATAATTTCAATAGGTCACCACAAGCGTTTCTTCGACGACGAGGGTCCACGAAACTGCGACCGAATAAAAACCTGACTATGGACGTTTTTTCAAGATGAAGGTGCTTTGATACCGTTGGCGAGGTGGGGTTGCCCCTGCATGCAGGGGCAATAAATCAGAGGTATTTGCACAGATAAGAGGTCGGTTCAGCCACTTGCAGGTAGAACTCACTGTTGCCCGGCACAGAAAATACGGCACCGGTTCCGAAAACTTGCCATTCATCGCTGCCCGGCAGTTTTACCGTCAACGCGCCGCTCACAACGGTCATCTCTTCCGGCTGCCCAGTACCAAAGGTGTACTCTCCCGCTTCCATTACGCCCACGCTGGCACGGCCGATGGAGTCACTGTCAAAACCGATAGATTTCACTTTTCCAGAAAAATATTCATTAACATTCAACATAAGTACAGCACCTGTGGTCAGAAACGAGAAAAAAGAAATAACAGACGAAAACCGCTTATGAGGCGGCAGAAACACGTAACATTTGCAGGATCTCAGTCACGATAACATTCGGTGTTGCAGAGGCTGCGACCACATGGTGTGCCACATCGCGATACAGCGTCTCACGCGCCGCCAGCACGTCGGCCATCTCGTCAACAATCGGACGTCCCGTTAAGGTGGGGCGTTGATGCACTTCAGGGCAGGCTTCCAGACGATCGCCCAATAGCGTCGCAGAGGCAAACAAATAGATGACGATCCCCTGCGAGCGCATAAACTGACGGTTTTGCGGTGAAAGCACCATACCTCCGCCAGTAGCGATGACACAGCGCGACTGTGTCACTTGTTGCAGGGCGACGCTTTCTCGCTGGCGAAAACCGTGCCACCCTTCATTGGCAACCACCTCTGCCACACTCATTTTGCTGGTTTGCTGCATAAACAGATCGGTATCGGCAAACTGATAACCTAACGCACGCGCCAACGCATTGCCGACCGTGGTTTTACCGCATCCTCTGGCCCCAACCATAAAAATGGGCTGTGACATGTAATGACCTACCCTTCTCACTTTCCCGGCAGTTTCCGGGACGCATTAATCGATATCAGTTGGCATCATACCGATAAAGCATGACAACAAGAAAGCCTCTGAAGACTAATCCGCATATCTATCCTGACTTACCTTGCATCACCGCCACGTTGTTTGTTATTTCGGGGTAAATGCACGATTTAATGAAATAGATAACAAAGGGAAGAGCAGGAAAGGCTGCCACCCCAAGGGTGGCAGCCCGCTGTGCGCCCATCAGGAACGATAGCGCGGTATTTTTTCCACATGCAACTCAGGCATCAGTAGGTATGGAAATATTCCTGAATCACATCGGCATTATGCGTTTTGCTCAAGGCCAACATCAGCAAAATGCGCGATTTTGCCGGGTTGAGCGAATCCGAAACCAGACCAGGCTGGCTGGCATCGGGCGGGACAACACCACTGCCGGTACGCGTAGAACGTACCACTACGATTCCCTTATTGAGCGCTTTACGGATGCCCGCGTCGCTGCGTTTGGAAACGCTGCCGGCGCCCATTCCGGCGTAGACGATACCTTGCACGCCGTGAGTGATGGCCGCATCATACATATACTCGGGGTCGTCTTGATAACCATAGATAATATCGACGCGAGGCAGCGTTTTAACGTCGGCGATGTCAAACACAGAGCGCGTTGTGTGGATTTTGTCCAAACGATTGTTGAAGTAGACGCGATCGCCGACGATCGTGCCTAAATACCCCTCTTCTGGCGCCTTGAAGGTATCCAGCGGACGCATTGGTTTTACTGATAAAACGCGCAGAGCCGATGCGATCGTTCAACACCACCATCACCCCACGACCGCGCGCATTTTTATCCGCCGCCACTTTAACGGCACCGTACAGGTTCATCGGACCATCTGCGCTGATGGCGGTGGCAGGACGCATCGCTGCCACGAACACCACCGGCTTGTCACTTTTCACCGTCAGTTGCAGAAAATACGGTGATTCATCCAGGGTATCCGTACCGTGCGTAATGACCACGCCATCGACATCGTCGCGCGCCAACAACGCATTGACGCGGTGACTCAGCGTCAGCAACACGTCACTGGTCATGTTCTCGCTGCCAATGTTCGCCACCTGCTCACCGCTAATGGTTGCCAACGTTTTTAACTCAGGAACGGCGTTAATCAGGGTATCAACCCCCAATGCACCGGCCTTGTATCCGGTCGTTTGCGTGTTTGCCGCAGCGGAACCGGCAATGGTGCCGCCAGTTGCCAGGATCACGATATGGGGTAATTTTTCCGCCGCACCCGCTAACGCGGAAAAACACACCACCATCACCACTAACAGCGATCTCACTATCCTTTTCATCACAGTTATCCACTCTTCAGTGCATGAACAATAAAATGCCACTACTGCCTGCCACAGCAGCATTTCCCTATAAATTAAATAGTTTTAACGCGTATAAACGTTGCCTATATTGATATTTACCTCTCAATGATTCCGAAGCAGCTCATCTTGCCCCGAGTGTGAGAAGCGGTATCGTTTGCGGGATCGCAAATTGGCAATAACCCAATGAAAAAAATGCAAAAGGAAGTAAATATGCAAGGCGCATGTAAGGGTTGCGCCTGAGGGAAAGAGAGGGGTATCTGCCGTGATACACCCGCAGATAGCGGTAGGAGTGAAACGCGCTACTCCGACATCACCCAGATTTCATGGGCGAGATCGACCACGTGGCGCAGTTTGTTCCATTGCTGCTCCTCCGTCAGCCATTAGGCGCTCTCGGCTGAGGCAAATCCGCACATCGGGCTCAATGCTAATTGGTTTAGCGGTAAGTAGAGTGAGGCGTCATTAATTCGACGCTTGATGCTGCGCGCATCCTCCAGTTCTCCGGTTTCGGACGTGATAACGCCGAGCACCACGGTTTGTGCTCCGATAGCACGCAGCGTTTCCAATCCGCTGAAATGCGCATCCGCATACTCCAGAAAAAGGCTATTCACGTTCAAGCGGCCCAACGCTTTGGCAATAACATCGGCAAAGGGATTACGGTGCAGGATTTTGGTATCCAGATCGCCACTGCACACGTGCAGGCTGATATACATATCCTTTGGCTTATCCTGCATAATGCGGTTAAGCAAAGAAACGCAGTGCTCAATGAGCTGATAGGGATCGGTGCCATCATCCAGTTCGGCGCGGATCGCCGCGACATCGCCAAACAGGCTCCAGAACGTATCATCCAGTTGCAGGTAACGACAGCCCTGGGCATAAAAAGCGTGCAGCGCCTGAACATATACCTGCGCTAAATCGTCGCAGTAGGCATCCAACGCCTGATAGACACCATTTTGGCGCAAAGAGCGATACATCAACATGCAGGGGCTTGGCAGCGTCTGCTTGGCGACAGCCTGAGGATCGTCACCCACGGCCTGATGCAAAAAACGGTAATGCGCCAAAAATGGGTGCTCGGGGTTAAATGAGACCGGCCCCACAACTTGAAGGCGGCAAGTCGCCATCTCTTGCCGCGTCATACAATAATCCTGCTCCCCCACCGGACCGGCGATACCATGCAGATGGGCAAAAAAATCGTAATGCCCGCCGGTTCGGCGCAGCACGCCATCGGTAATCACATGAATACCGCAGGCCTTTTGCTGCTCCACAACGCGTCTGACTTCATCGTCTTCCAGTTGTGTCAGTTGTGGACGCGTCAGCTTGCCCGCCACGAACGCCGAGCGCGCGCGTTTCAGGCAGGCAGGGCGAAGCAGGCTCCCGACATGATCGGCATGAAACGGCGGGTATTTTTGTATTGTACGACTCATGATAACGGATCCTGTTATTTGAATAACGTTTCTTCCAAACGTCTGTTGTAGCAACCTTGGCGTGTGCAAAGTTGGCTGCACACAAACGGCATCATTCCTACCATGCTCCCCACAGAGCAGCAAATGCAAACTTCACTTTTCATGCAAAAAAAATGCATATTGCATCAAATTCCAACAATCAGGGGAGCGGATCAGAATCCAAGACGAAACAGGAAGGCAAATGCAGATAATGACAATGTTAGGCAGCTTTCTTGAAGAAGACAAAATGGAAATAAAAAAATAACAATAAATAAACATTAACATTCATTATATATACATCACCACAACATCAACCCGACAGAGAGCCGATATCGACAATTAATAAATAACAATATGAATTAATTAAAAAAATACACAACAGGTAGAAACATGTTACCAACACTGCTCCTCATTATCTTAAGAAAAAACTTACACTTTCATGTCGAAACATGTCCAATCGTGTGGATCTTTACAAAAAGCACTCCTATACCTATTACTCAGATACACAAAAACATCAGCAATACATAACAAAAAACACTCAAAAAAATAAGCGATAAGCGCATTTTCTCGCACGTCATCGCCTGACGCGCGCACGCATCTGGCGTAGTTGTGTTTCACCTTTTCTTCACCAGGTAATGCTTTAGCGCTCCCCTTTTCCTGGAGCCCCGCATTGAACGGAGCATATCTACGCATATACCCGTTCAGACCTCAGTGACGAGCGAGAAGAAGGTGAATCATGGCAGAGAGCAACGTTGTCCAAGGGTATATCGGTATCACGGATCGCCGCGGCAGTGGAAATATCGTTCAGCACGTTTCACCCGACGTAACGGATATCGTATTGCAGCACAGCAGCACGGTGAGAATCCCCGGTTCACCAGACCGTGTTGCTCGCTACGAGCGCCAGGGCGACGATCTCATCTTGCACATGCAAGATGGCACTATTGTGCGCTATCAACGCTTCTTCTTGATTGATGCCGAGGGCTATCACAGCGAACTGGTGTTTGATGATGGCACTCGTCTGACGCATATCCATTTCTCCAGCGCCCCCTGCGATGCGGCAGCGCTCAGCGCAGGGGAGACGATACCCCTTATTCCCGAATATGATGTTCTCACCGACATTTCCTCACTGCTGTTACACAGTGCTAGCACCAGTGTGCTCTCGGCCGCAGCCATCGGTGGCATTCTCGGTGCCGTGGCGCTGGGTGGCGGCGTGATTGCCGCCGCCTCCAACAGCAACGATGACGACAGGCCGTCTACACCGCCGCAGTCCCTCACCGTTAATCCACTGACCAGTGACAATATCCTCAACCGCGAGGAGTTCGGCCAATCGCAGGTGCTGAGCGGCAGCACCCGAGATGTGGCCCCAGGAGCGGTGGTCACGATAGTTTTTAACGGCCTGACCTATACCACGCAGGTCGAACAGGATGGCACCTGGAAAATTACCTTGCCCGCCAGCGTATTTGCCGGGCTGGAAGATGGCACCTACCCGATTCAGGTTAGCGTAACGGATGCTCAGGGCGGCACACATCAACAAACCGTAGCGCTGGGAATAGACACGTTACCGCCGTTCCTGACAGAAAATATGCTCACCGGCGACAACTACCTCAATGCCGCGGATCAAGCACAAGGCCAAATGCTGAGCGGCCGCGGCGAAGCCGGGCTCACGGTTACGGTGACACTTAACGGCAAAACCTATACCACCAGCGTCGATAACGAGGGGAAATGGCAGTTGCCACTTTCCAGCGCAGATTTGCAAGCACTGAGCGAAGGCGCAAACACGATGACCATCGTGACCGTGGACAAGGCGGGTAACAGCACCAGCATCACCCGAGAACTGATTGTTGATACCACACCGCCGACCCTCACGGTACAAAAGCTTACCGGCGATGATTTCCTGACCGCCGATGAATTAAAGAATACGCAAACCCTATCAGGCGTTACCTCACCCAACGAGGCTGGGCAGAGTGTCACCGTCACCTTGAACGGCAAAACCTACAGCGGCATCGTCAATAGCGACGGTTCCTGGAGCATTCCATTGTCTGCCACGGATTTGCAAGCGCTCACCGATGGCACATATCCCCTGGTTGCGTCTATCACGGACAAAGCGGGCAATGCCACTACGCTACCCGATCAGATCATCACCGTGAACAGAGCGGCGGAAGCGATTAACATCAACACCGTCTCCGGGGACGATCGGTTGAACGCCGTTGAAGCCACGCAGCCGTTGTTACCTTCCGGTACCACCGCGAATGTGGCGGGGGGCCAAACTGCCACCATTACCTTCAATGGGCATGTTTACACGACTACTACCAACAACAATGGCAGTTGGAGTTTCAGCGTGCCCAGTAGCGATTTGGTATTTAATGCCGATCGCAGCTATGACATCAGTGCCAGCGTGACAGGACTGGGCGGCACCACGCTGACGACAACACACCCCATCACAGTTGTCGTTAACACGCTGCCTGTCGCGACGCTGGAACCTCCGTTTAACGACAGCGTGCTTAACGGCACAGAAGCGGGTGAGGATCAAACGCTGAAAGGCACCACTGGCGTAACCGGGCCGGGCCAGAGCGTTACCGTCAGCATCGGCGGCCAAGCCTATACGGGCACCGTGGATAACAGCGGCAATTGGCAGGTGAAGATCCCCAGCAGCGGCTTGCAAAATTTGCCTTCCGGCAACGACAGCATCGTCACCGTAGAGGTGAGCGACGCCGCAGGCAATAAAAATGTCCTGAGCAAACCCGTGCCGGTGGACACCACGCCGCCCACGTTGACGCTTTCCCCGGTAGGGCAAGATGACATCCTTAACAACAGCGAGTTGGGCGCCAATCAAGTCATCAACGGTACCGCCTCTACCAGCGAAGCCGGGCGTACCGTCACCGTAACGCTGAATGGCAAAGACTACACCGCCATTGTCGATCCCAGCGGCAACTGGCAAATCACCCTGCCAACGAACCACTTGAGCGATCTGACCAATGGCGCCCACACCCTCACGGCCACCCTGAGTGACAAGGCCTGAAACATCAGCACCCTGACCCATACCTTTACCGTCGATAACGGCGTTGCTTCCTTACCGACGATAACCATTAATCACTTCGCCGGAGATGACGTTGTCAATGGCGCAGAAAGCAAGGTCAGCCAGATTTTAAGCGGCTCCACCACCAACGTGGAAGCGGGGCAAACGGTCACTATCCAGCTACATACCAAGACCTATTTCGCCACCGTCAACAGTGACGGCAAGTGGTGGGTCAGCGTACCCGCCGACCATATGGCGGACCTGCCGGAAGGTCCGATTGCCATCACCACGGCGGTCAGCGATACAGCGGGGAACAATGGCAGTGGCACCTCCTGGAGCGATGTCGATATCAGCAACGACAGCATCTCCATCAGCATTGTTGCCATGGATAACCAACTGAACCAGGTGGAAGCGTCACAACCGCTGACCGTCAGCGGCATCACGGTCAACGTCACCATCGATCAAACCGTCACCCTGAACGGCGTCGAATACACCACCACCACGGCGGCGGACGGCAGTTGGAGTGTGACCATTCCCAGTGAGGCACTGTTCGCGCTGCAAGATGGCACTACCGTGATCCATGCCAGCGTTTCCAACCCCGGTGACGAGCCGGTTACCGCCCAGCGTAATCTGGATGTACACATCCACAACGTGCCGCAACCGTCAATGGAAACGCCCTTTGGGGATGGGGATAATGTGCTGAATGCCACCGAAGCCGCAAGCGGCCAAGCGGTGATCGGCAAAACCGGTGTGAGCGGTAGCGGACAGAGTGTAGTGCTCACGCTGAACGGCAAAACCTATCAGGCTACCGTGGATGCGCAAGGTAACTGGCGCGCAGACCTTCCCGCCGCCGACCTTCAAGTGCTCTCTGCCGGGTCACAGCCGCTGCGCGTGACGGCAACCGATGTCGCAGGCAACAGCAGCGAAGTATCCAGCATCGTCACCGTGGATCGGGTCCCCCCCACATTGACGCTAAAACCGATCACCCTCGATGGTGTCATCAATTACGCCGAAAGCCAGAGCAACCAGGTGATATCCGGTAACGCGTCACTGACAGAAGCGGGGCGTAGCGTACTGGTGACATTCAACGGCAAGCAATATTCTGCTACCGTTCAGGCCGATGGCAGCTGGAACGTGACGGTGCAAAGCACCGATCTGCAAGCGATGGGCGATGGCACTTACACCCACAGCGCTACCGTCTCCGACGCTGCGAGCAATAGCACTACCGCCAACGGACAGGTCACTTTGGATGCTAACGTCGCCAACCTGCCCGTGCTTACCGTTAATGCCGTAACCGGTAATAACATCATCGACGGCGCTGAAATCAAGGCTGCGCAAATCCTCAGCGGTTCCAGCCTCAATCTGGAAGCAGGACAAACGGTCACCGTCATCCTGAATGGCAAAACCTACCTCACCACCGTAGACAATCAGGGGCACTGGCAGGTTAGCGTGTCTGCGACAGACCTGGCACAGTTGGCACAAGGGCAGCACACGCTGGAGGTCAGCGCACAGGACAAGAGCGGCAACCCCTCCTCGGCAACTCACAGCTTCGAGGTGAATACCGCGTTGAGCGGCATCGCCATCGATCCGGTCACCGGTGATGACAAGCTCAACCTGAGTGAAGTGGCGCAAAATATCACGGTTACTGGCTCCAGCCAGAATGTGGCAGCCGGCACGTCTGTCATCCTCAGTCTGCACGGCAAAACCTACACCGGTACCACAACGGCAGACGGGAAATGGAGCGTCCAGCTTCCCGCGGCCGATCTGCAGCAGTTGGTTGACGGCACGACCACCCTCACCTTCAGCACCGTGGACAGTGCCGGCAATACGCTCAGCGGCAGCCACGCAGTCGGCGTGTTTATCCACACGCTGCCCAGCGCCACGCTCAACCCGGTGTTTTGGCGACGGAGTGCTGAATGCGGTAGAGGCAGGCAGTACGCAAACGCTAGGCGGTACTACCGGGCTTACCACACCCGGACAAACTGTAACTGTAACGCTTGGCGGAACAGAACATGCCGCAACCGTAACCCCCACCGGAAGCTGGAGCGTGACGCTACCGCCGTCAGCGTTGCAGACGCTGCCAGAAGGCAGCGCGCCGCTATCCATCGTGGTTAAAGATGCGGCGGGCAACCAGAGCACCCTGACGCAAACCATCACCGTTGATCGCACCCCGCCGACGTTATCGCTGGGCAACCTGGCGACAGACAATATTCTTAACCAGAGCGAAGTTTTAACGGCGCAAAACCTAACCGGTAACGCGTCTACGGCGGAAGCGGGCCGCACGGTCACAGTGACGTTTAACGGTAAATCCTACAGCGGCACCGTCGGCGCAGACGGCCAATGGTCTGTCGCGCTGAGCGCCGCCGATCTGGGCGCATTGAGCGATGGTACCTACACGCTCAGTGCCACGCTGAGCGATGCCGCAGGTAACAGCAGCACCGTAACGCGCACCATCACCGTGGATGCCAGCGCACAACATGCCCCGCGTATTACCTTGGGTAACGTGGCGTTTGATAACATCATCGATGGCGCAGAAATTCAAAGTAGCCAAACGCTCAGCGGCACCACACTCAATGTGGAAGCGGGCCAAACGGTAACACTGACGTTTAATGGTAAACCCTACAGCGCCATCGTGCAGTCCAACGGTACCTGGAGCACCACCATCCCGTTGCTGGATATGAGCCAACTGGTTAACGGCACCCAGACTTTGAGCGCCACCGTTTCCGACACCTCTGGTAACACCGCCAGTGCCAGCCAGCCGATTACCATCAATACCAACACCAGCGTGCTTGCGATAGCCGCCATCACCGGGGATAACCGACTCAATGCTCAGGAAGCAGCGGACGGTATTACGATCAGCGGCAGCAGCAGCAATATTGCCGCCGGAGCCAGCATTACCGTGTTGCTCAACGGCAAAGCCTACTCTGCCATCGTGCAGGCAAACGGCAACGATCCCCGGTAGCGACCTGACCGTTCTGGGCGATGGCACGCTTACCGTCAGCACCATTGCCACCGACCAGGTCGGCAAAACGGTTACCAACAGCCAAACCTTGCAGGTGAGTATCAATCAACCGCCACAGGCCACCCTGGACGCGCCTTTTGGCAACGGCTACCTCAACCAGAGCGAAGCACAAGCCGGACAAACGCTGACGGGCACCACAGGCATCAGCGGTGCCGGTCAAGCCGTGAAAGTGACGATCGGCAGCGATACGTTTATCGGCACAGTGAACAGCAGCGGTCACTGGCAATTAGCGCTGCCCGCCAATGTCCTGACCCAACTCAGCGACGGGGTGACATCGATTTCCGTCACCGTTACTGATGCTGCGGGGAATACCTCAACGGCTAACGGCAGCGTCAACATTGATTTAACGCCCCCGGAGCTGACCATGAATGCGATCAGCAGTGATGACATCACCAATATCGCCGACAGTCTGCAACCGCTGGTGATCAGCGGTACCTCTCCTGTTAACGACAGTGGTCAAACGGTGGTGATTCGTATCACCTTCAACGGGCAAATCTATCAGGGCACGGCGCTCAGTGATGGCACCTGGCAAATCACCGTTTCCGCCGGCGATCTGGCAGGCAGTGCCAACGGTATTACCACTGTCGTCGCCACCATGGTTGATGCGGCAGGCAATAGCGGCAGCGCCACGCGTGATGTCACTCTGGATACCGATTTCACACAAGCCCCCACTGTGGCTATCGGTACCTTATCAGGCGATGATTACCTCAATGCGCAAGAAGCCACGCAGGCATTGACCTTGAGTGGCACTAGCACGCACATCGAACAAGGACAAACCGTTACGCTAACGCTGAATGGCAAACCCTACAGCGCCACGGTACTGGCAAACGGCACTTGGAACGTTGAAGTCCCCGCGTTGGACGTTAGCGAACTGCCGGATGGCAAGCTCACCGTCAGCGACAAAGGCGGTAACCCTGCCAGCAACAGCCATACGCTGAATGTGATTGCACAAGCGGCGGATATGCCCACCATCGCGATCTCTACGGTTTCCGGTGACGATGTGGTTAACGCGCAGGACGCCGGTAGTCCAATGACCATCAGCGGTTCAACCACCCATGTCACACCGGGGCGCAGCGTTAGCGTATCGCTGAACGGCAAAACCTATCTGGCCACGGTCGGCAGCGATGGTGGAGCACCACAGTACCCGCCAACGATGTGCAGGCTCTGCCACAGGGCCAGCAACCCATTACCGACAACGTGAGTGATATTGCAAACAACCCGGCCAGCAATAGCCACAGCATCACCGTGGACACCACACCGCCGCTGCTGGAAATTGATGCACTGGTTACGCCCGGCGATATCGGCCTGGCAACCGCATTGGCGGGGGTGCCCATCAGCGGTAAAGGGAAAGCGGGATTGTACGTTACCCTTACCGTTGGCAATAGCGTTTACACTGCCGTCACTAACAGCAACGGGGTCTGGCAGACCACGCTCTCTGCCAGCGATCTGCTAGCGTTAGGGGATGGCACCGCCACTCTGAAAGCCAAAACCACCGACAGCGCAGGTAACAGCAGCAGCGATACGCTGGATATTACGTTGAAAACGCAAGCGCTGCCCACGCTCTCTGTGAACCCCCTGTTTACCGACAACCAGCTCAATCTGGCCGAACTGCAAGCTGGCGGCACCATCGGTGGCAGCTACACCACCACTGGCACTACCTTGGCGGGCGGGTTGTGGAGTGCAACCATTCCGCCCAATGCTCTGTCTGGATTAAGTGATGGCAGCATGCAGGTTAGGGTCACGTATTCAATGAGTGTATTGCTACATAGTCTGGCATGCAAAAAAGGTGTTTAAAACCAGCCTGAATGCATGAAGAGAACATAGAGCATGAATACTATTTTTATTGCGGAGCAACACATTGAATACGTGACCCAGAATAAGTCTGATGTGCATTGATGATAAGCACGTTTTTTATCCGAGGCTGAGTTGCGTCGATAGCGCCGGTGGCAAAACTGGGTAACACCACAGCAGCAGTAGCTACCAATCCGGCTTTAATAAAGTCACACCGCTCTCGAACCATGGCATCCTCGCTATTGGTTTGTTTGCCGGCAGATGTGCCGCAGGGGAACCGCCAGTTCTTATCCATCATGTCAATTCCTTTTGCCGTTTTATAAAGAAAGACCCTCGAAACCACGATGGCTAGAATAAGGGGGTATAGTTAACAAGGATGACAACGATCAGGATTTTTTCTGATGCAGAAGGCGAGCACTTAGGAGGACTCCCCAAAAGGGATGTGCAAGAATAATGGGATAAACGGCGCTGCGATAAGGCAAAAACAAAAAAAGAACCTTTCGGTTCTTTAAATGTTGGAGCGGGAAACGAGACTCGAACTCGCGACCCCGACCTTGGCAAGGTCGTGCTCTACCAACTGAGCTATTCCCGCATCATGCTATAAACACTGAACATCGCAACACTATATAAGATTAATATACAGTGTTACTCGGTTAGCGTTGGCCACCAACCTGTCCATGGCGAGCATTTTACTGACCTACCCTGACCAGTCAATAAAATTATCCCTTAACGCTCATCAATTGCTGTTTTTTACGACGTAGAGGTCAGGAATCCAGCAAATCACGCCACGCGGCACTCAAATACTGGAACATGGACCAAAAGGTCAACACGGCGGCAATGTAGAGCGCGATAATGCCCGCGCCTTCGACCATACGCTCAGGGCGCCAGAGTAGACCAACCAGTGCCAGCATTTGCGCCGTTGTTTTCACCTTTCCTACCCAAGACACCGCAACGTGACTGCGTTTGCCAATCTCAGCCATCCATTCGCGCAGAGCGGAAATAATGATTTCTCGCGCAATCATCGTGGCGGCTGGCAAGGTTATCCACCACGCATGGTAATGCTCGGCCACCAGCACCAATGCCACCGCAACCATCATCTTGTCAGCCACCGGATCGAGAAAGGCACCAAAGCGCGTGGTTTGCTTCAAACGGCGCGCCAGAAAACCATCAAACCAGTCGGTAACCGCCGCGACCACAAAAATAAAGGCGCACAGCAGAGGTGCCCAATTAAAAGGGAGATAAAATGCCAGCACAAAGAATGGAATAAGGACAACGCGAAACAGAGTTAGCAATGTTGGTATGTTCAATTGCATAGGGATTGGCTACTTTGGCTGGTATCGGTTGGTGGATATGTTGCTACATTGTCCCTAGTGTTTCAATGCATGAAAGATTTTTTCTGCCAATGCATGCGAAATTCCTGGCACATTCGCAATGTCATCAATGCTGGCATTTAACAGTGGCTGCATTCCACCCAGGTATTTCAGCAGCATTTGCCGACGTTTTGGCCCAACCCCTTCAATCAGTTCCAGAGAACTGGTGTTTTTTACTTTTGCCCGTTTCTTTCGGTGCCCAGCGATAGCGTGATCGTGCGAATCATCGCGAATATGCTGAATAACGTGCAGCGCTGGCGAATCCGCCGGTAAGGCGATCCCTTCCCCGGTCGCTTCGAAAAACAGCGTTTCCAATCCCGCCTTGCGCTCTGTCCCCTTGGCGACGCCAAGCAGCAGCGGTTTGCGTTTATCCCACGGCACATCCAGCTCATCGAACACCGCGAGCGCCTGCCCCAATTGGCCCTTTCCGCCATCGATAACAATCACGTCGGGAATTTTGCTCTCTTCCAACGCTTTACCATAGCGACGTTTCAGAACCTGGTTCATGGCCGCATAGTCATCCCCCGGCGTGATGCCACTGATGTTGTAACGACGATACTCCGAACGCAACGACCCATTAGCATCAAACACCACGCAGGACGCCACTGTCTGCTCCCCCATGGTATGGCTGATATCAAAACACTCCATACGCGCAATGTTTTCCAGATGAAGCACCTCAGCCAACGCTTTTAAGCGCTGGTGGATAGTGGATTGCTGCGAGAGCTTGGTTACCAATGCCGTGGCCGCATTGGTGCGCGCCAGTTTCAAATAGCGGGCGCGATCGCCGCGCGGTTTGGTTTGGATATGAATACGTCGCCCCGCGACCTCAGACAGTGATTCTGCTAATACCTCTTTCTCTGGCAACGCAAAATCCAACAAGATTTCGCTCGGCAGCGTGCGCGACAAACTGCCTTGCAGATAGAACTGCCCTACAAACGTCTGTACCACTTCCGCCAGCTCCGTTCCGGCCGGTACTTTTGGGAAATAACTACGGCTCCCCAGCACTTTGCCTTGACGAATAAAGAGCACATGCACACAGGCCATACCGGCATCGAAGGAAACGCCAATCACGTCCAGATCTTCGCCATCGCCCGAAACAAATTGTTTTTCGGTGACGCGACGCACCGCCTGAATCTGATCGCGTATACGTGCCGCTTCTTCGAAATCCAACTGACGGCTGGCCGCTTCCATACGCGCGACCAGTTGATTGAGCACCTGCTGATCTTTGCCTGAGAGAAAAAGCCGCACATATTCTACCTGCTGATGGTAGTCTTCTTCACTGACCAACCCCGCGACACAGGGGCCAAGGCAACGCCCAATCTGATACTGAAGACATGGCCGCGAGCGGTTTCGATACACACTGTTTTCGCACTGGCGAATAGGAAAAAGCTTTTGCAGCAATACCAGCGTTTCACGCACGGCATTGCCGTTTGGAAAGGGGCCAAAATATTCCCCTTTGGCGTGCTTGGCACCGCGATGGACGGCTAATCGTGGGTGGGTATCGCCACTGAGAAAGATCATCGGGTACGATTTATCATCACGCAGCAATACGTTATAGCGCGGCTGATATAGCTTGATGTAGTTGTGTTCAAGCAGCAGCGCTTCGGTTTCTGTATGGGTGATGGTGACATCAATCTGATGAATAGCCTTCACCAGCGCTTCCGTCTTACGGCTGGCAACGTTGCTGCGAAAATAGCTTGCGAGGCGCTTTTTTAGATCTTTTGCTTTCCCGACATAGATGACCGTGTTGCTCTCATCGTACATACGGTATACACCAGGCTGGCTGGTGACAGTTTTTAAAAACGCGGGGGAATCGAAATGTTCACTCACTGCTTAACCTTCGCTCACTGCCTGTTATTCACTGCTCATGGACGGCTCCGCGTTAAACAATCCGTGGCGGATAGCCAAATGTGTCAACTCAACATCACCACTCACATTCAGTTTGCTAAACATGCGGTAACGGTAACTGTTTACGGTTTTCGGACTCAGGCTTAACCGTTCGGAAATTTCCGTGACCTTTTGCCCCTGAGTGATCATCATCATAATTTGTAATTCACGTTCAGACAAACATGCCAGCGGGGTTTCGGTGTGCGGAGCCAATTGGCTCAATGCCATACGTTGTGCAATATCAGAAGCAATATAACGACGGCCCGCATGCACCGCGCGAATGGCACAAATCACTTCCTGCGGCGCAGCCCCCTTGCTGAGGTAACCCGCAGCACCCGCCTGCATGGCTTTAGCAGGTAATGGATTCTCGGTGTAAATGGTTAGCATGATAATTTTAATTGCAGGCGCAAAACGCGCTATCTTGCGCGTGGCTTCCAGCCCACCGATTCCAGGCATGTTCATGTCCATCAAGACGACATCGACGGGATGCTGACGGCACCACTTAACCGCATCTTCACCACAGTGCGCCTCGCCAACCACCTTTAACCCTTTGGTGTCGTCGAGAATGTGCCTTATCCCTGTTCGCACCAGTTCATGGTCATCTACAAGAAAAACGCTAATCAAAAATTATTCTCCGAAAAGGGTGTAACGCTGAACACCACGCAACCGCAGATGGAAGCGACAATTTTTTGAGAAAATTATAAAACAGCGACATTTCACACTTACACGCTAAATAATTCCCGTTGCAGGACAGCGACAAACGAGAAAAAACGTTTGTTACACGTTCGAGCAGCCTCTGCACTTGGCCGAAAGGTGAACGTCAGAAACGAAGTTCATTAATCCTGACACTTTCTAAAGTCAGTGATTGGGAGCAACAAACGTAGCGACCGCGCATGCAACGTGAAGTATGACGGGTATATCGACGTATATAGCAACAATAACCCAGTGTCGCTGAATCGGAGCAACAAAATACCTAAAACATCATGATACACATCAGTCACAGCCATGCCACATAAATTTGATGTTGCCGCGGTAAGAGAGTGGTTTTATTCGTTATTCAGTGGATTGAGCACGCCGTGTTCATTGGCTTGGTATTGGACTCTTGCTATACACGGCAATAAAAAATCGCACATGTGTTAATTTAAACAGCCTTTACATTTTCTTTTCATCGCGCAGTCATTATTCACAATACATAATGCGAGCCTTGTTAGTTAAAAAAGATAAAAAAGTTGCGTTACAAACAGAAAAGCATCATTACTTCCCTAAATAACTGTTCCGAATAGTAGATCACCTGAAGGGAACTCAGTCCGAGTTGAGCGATCTGATCAATCGATAAAGATCCCAAATCATCAACCGGACTGAGCGATGTCGAGCATAGCACCGATAC
>NZ_JBPETA010000062.1:0-16470 GCF_051710365.1 Symbiopectobacterium sp.
GGATTGTTAGTATGAATCATGAGAGTTACCTCGTGTTTTGTATAAGGATTGGACACCCATATCAAAACCGGTAACTCTCAACCTTGCAAGGTCCAGTGTCAGATCAAGTCGCGACTAATACAAATAAGGACAACCTGCTCCTTGTGCGGTCTCTTTTGTCTCCGCGTTCTCGATTTGGCATTGCGCTTCTCGCGTTACTTTGCCCATGTTCCACGCACCACCTTCTCTTTGTCCGGCTCCCTTTTTATCATAACTTCCTCACTGAATCGAAACTTCCTTAATCCCGTAGTGTAACTTCCGATATTAATCGGAACAGTTAACCCTTTTTGCTGTGATATTCGCCAATGGTGAAAGGGGATTCTTAGGCGATAATAGGTATAGGGGCAAAAAAAAGCCGGTAAAAACCGGCTAAAGGATCGGAAATTGGGAAATAAATGATAATAGCAACGCCATTTTACCGCGTTGTGTTCGCCGCTTTTGTCGATTGATACGATTAATTATTGAGCGATAGTATCCATAATGCGCGGCACCCGTTTGTTGTTGTGCTTGTTTACAATGATTTGACCGTATATAGCACGGAAGCCTGTCTCACATAATCCGTTTTTTGCCGTATAATCCCGTGCTTTACGTTTGAGCTTTGGGGTAAGGGTGAAACAACTTTCTCACTTGTTGCGTCGTATGCAGCAGGTATTGCGTGAACCGCAGCCAGCATTGTCGGGAAGCCGACAACTCGTCGTCTCTTTGTCCATGGATGTCGCGGCGGCAGAAGAGAGTGAGCCGTCATTGTTGCCCTGGTTGGCCACCCAGCCCGTTTATCCCCAGTTTTACTGGCAGCACCGGCAGGAGCCGGAAGAAGCTGCCGTGTGCGGTATCGTACGCGGTTTTATACACATAATTGATTAATAAGGTTTTTTTCATCGTCAGTGCGCCGGATGTGCGTGTCTGGGGTCTCAACGGCTTTGAGCATACCACTGTGGAAGGGGGGAGAGTCGGCTGACTATCTCTTTTTACCGCGCGTTGAAGTCATTCGTCAGGGCAATCAACTGAGCCTCAAGGTGAATCTGTTCAGTGAGACCTCATTGCAGTCGGATGCCGATGAAGCCGCCGCGTTTATCAAATTCCTGTTGCCCGCGCATCCCATTGCACCGCTGACCAATCGCATTGTGGCGCAAGAGCATCAACCTTCGCGGGAAGGGTGGGCTAGCATGCTCGAACAGGCACTGGCGAGTATTGCCGCCGATGAGATGGAAAAAGTGGTTTTGGCGCGCTGTACCACGCTGACGTTGTTTTAGCAGCTGCGCGCGGCAAGTATGATTGGCGGCCAGCCGCGCCGCCAATCATCGCTGCTTCCACTTTATGCTAGCCCACAATGCTGAACAGGCCTTTATGGGCTCCAGTCCTGAGCGCCTTTACTTACGCCAGGGGACCACCCTGAACACGGAAGCGCTGGCCGGAACGGTCGCCAGCGATGACAATGACCGCACTGCTGAGACGCTCGCGCAGTGGTTGATGAACGACAGAAAAAACCAGTGCGAAAACCAATTCGTGGTGGAAGATATCAGCCAACGGTTGCAGCAATCCGCCGCCACGTTGGATGTTATGCCCCCGGAAGTGATAAGGTTGCGTAAAGTGCAACATTTGCGCCGCACGATTCGTGCCACACTGCATCAGGCTTCTGATACTGCCTGCCTGAATGATTTGCAGCCGACTGCGGCGGTGGCTGGTTGCCCCGTCAGGCAGCACGTGCGTTTATTCGTCAGGTCGAGCCGTTTACGCGCGGCTGGTATGCTGGTTCTGCCGGTTATCTTTCACTGGCGCAGGCCGAATTTTGCGTTGCCTTACGTTCAGCAGAGATCAATGGCGATAAAATCAACCTTTATGCCGGTGCTGGCATTTTGCCGGGATCTGATCCAGAGCAAGAATGGGTCGAGCTGGATAACAAAGCGGCAGGATTAAAGACGCTATTCGACGGCGAAGTGTCATAGTTTTGTTTTATCTTTGTTGTGCAGAGTGCGGGTTTATATCAAAGTCAGCCTCATGAAAAAAAATATAATAAGCGGCATATCCTGAAATCAGAGCAGTCGAGTCCACCATGTCAACAAGTGTATTTAATCGTCGCTGGGCCACATTATTGCTTGAGGCGTTGACTAGTCATGGCGTTCGCCATATTTGCATCGCGCCGGGCTCGCGCTCAACACCGTTAACGCTGGCTGCGGCTGCGCATGCCTCGGTAATCTGCCATACCCATTTCGACGAACGTGGGCTGGGCCATCTTGCGCTTGGCTTAGCCAAGGCATCGCGCGAACCCGTGGCGATCATTGTGACGTCGGGTACGGCAACGGCCAATCTTTATCCGGCGATCATTGAAGCTGGGTTGACCGGAGAGCGGCTGGTGGTGCTGACTGCCGATCGCCCGCCCGAATTGATTGACTGTGGCGCCAATCAGGCTATTCGCCAGCAGGGTATGTATGCGTCTCACCCTACTCAGGTACTCAATTTTCCGCGCCCGACGCCGGATTTGCCCACACGCTGGCTGGTGTCGGCGATCGATGGTGCGGTGGGTGAATTAACCCACAGCGCGTTGCATATCAACTGCCCTTTTGCTGAACCGCTGTATGGCCCCGATGACGACGATTTGTATCAGGACTGGCTGGCTACATTGGGCGGATGGTGGCAAACGCGCGCGCCCTGGCTGCGGGTAGCACATCCAACGGCGGTTGCAGTGGAGCCCGATTGGCCGCTGTGGCGTAAAAAACGCGGTGTGGTCCTGGTGGGCCGGGTGACAGCGCAAGAAGGGGCACAACTGACGGCCTGGGCGGAAACGTTAGGCTGGCCGTTGATTGGCGATGCCCTATCGCAAACCGGCCAACCGTTGCCTTATGCGGATTTGTGGCTGGCGCATCCGACCGCTGTGCAGCAATTGCAGACGGCCGAAGTGGTATTGCAATTTGGTGGTAGTCTGACTGGAAAACGCGTGTTGCATTGGCAGGAACACTGCTGCCCGCAAGAGTTCTGGCTGATTGACCCGATGTCGGGGCGGCTCGATCCTGCCCATCATCGCGGGCGTCGTCTGGTGGCTCCCGTCAGTGACTGGATTAACGCCCATCCGGCGCAGGCACCGTGGGCGCGCGGATTGTCGGCGTGCGTAGAGGCGGTCCGTGATTATGTGGCCGCGCGGTTGGCGGGAACCTTTGGTGAAGCGCCATTGGCACACCGTGTGGCGGCGCTGCTACCGCCAAATGGTCAACTGTTTGCTGGCAATAGTCTGGTGATTCGCCTGATCGATGCACTGGCGCAGTTACCGGGTGCTTATAACGTGTATGGCAATCGCGGTGCCAGCGGCATTGATGGCCTGATCGCCACGATGGCGGGGGTCCAGCGGGCAAACGGGTTACCGACGCTGGGGATTGTGGGCGATCTTTCCGCGCTATACGACATGAATTCGCTGGCGTTGCTGCGCCAGGCACCGGCTCCGCTGGTGCTGATGGTGGTGAACAACAACGGCGGACAGATTTTCTCTTTGTTGCCGACGCCCGCTCGGGCGCGAGAAGCTTTTTATTGCATGCCGCAATATGTGGAGTTTAGCCACGTTGCTGCCATGTTCGGACTGAACTACGTGCGTGCGGAAAGCTGGCAACAGGTGAGCGAAGCCATGGCGGCCTGCTGGGCACAAGGTGGCGTAACCTTGCTGGAGGCCGTCGTCGAAGCCAAGGCGGGGGCTGACACGCTCAATCAACTCGCGACGCAGGTTGCCAGCGGTGAGATTGAAACACAGTTGGAAAGCGACATTGCCCGTTTAGAACCGCTCCCGCTATGAGTGCTGGTCCCGCCATGAGCTTGCACTGCCTGCGCATTGCGCCTCCAGATGTTACGTCAGAGACACCCTGGCTGGTGTTGTTGCACGGGTTGCTTGGTCGCGGTGATGACTGGCAGGCGCTGTGCCCGCTGTTGCCAGAGTGGCCCATTCTGCAAGTGGATTTACCGGGTCATGGCGCTTCGACGTGCGTGCGTGTCCGTGATTTCAGCGAGATGCGCCAGCAGTTGGCGCTGACATTGCGTGCGCAGGGCATCACGCGTTACTGGCTGATTGGCTATTCGTTAGGTGGGCGTATCGCAATGGATTTCGCGGCCTCTTGCGCAGGGGAAGCGGCAGAAGGATTACGTGGCCTGCTGGTGGAAGGCGGCAACCCTGGATTGCAGGAAGATACCGAGCGTCAGGCGCGCATGGAGCACGATGCGCGTTGGGCGTGGCGGTTTCGCCATGATCCCTTATCCGTGGTGCTGGCTGACTGGAATCGTCAGGCGGTGTTTGCCGCTTCGGAGGATGAAACGCGCCAGAAGATAGTATCCCTGCGCAGTCGCAACGATGCCGTTGCCGTGGCAGATATGCTGGAAGCCACCTCGCTCGGCCGGCAACCGTGGTTAGTGGATGCGGTGCGCCGTCGCGGTTTACCCTTTGGTTATCTGTGTGGTGCGCAGGATCAAAAATTTCAGGCTATTGCCCAGACATATCGCTTGCCGCTGTTGTCGGTTGCGCGGGCGGGCCACAATGCGCACCGTGCCAACCCGGCAGACTATGCACAACAGATACGTAGGTTTATCACTTTGCCCGACGCAGCACAGGCGCAGGGCTGATTCTCTCTCTGCCACGGTAGCGCCCTGGCACCCTATGAAGGAAGGAACACCATGCTTTATCCGAGTGAAGAACTGCTGTATGCCCCGGTTGAATGGCACGATTGCAGCGGTGATTTTGTCGATATTCTCTAGCACAAATCGACGGACGGCATTGCCAAAATCACCATTAACCGCCCACAGGTGCGCAACGCGTTCCGTCCGCTGACGGTAAAAGAGATGCTTCAGGCGCTGGAAAATGCCCGCTACGATGACGGTATTGGCGTGATTATTTTTACCGGTGCCGGTGACAAAGCGTTCTGTTCCGGTGGCGATCAGAAAGTGCGCGGCGATTACGGCGGCTATCAGGATGACAGCGGCGTTCATCACCTTAATGTGCTGGATTTCCAGCGTCAGATCCGTACCTGCCCGAAACCGGTTGTGGCGATGGTTGCAGGTTACTCCATCGGTGGTGGTCATGTGCTGCACATGATGTGCGATCTGACCATCGCGGCTGAAAATGCGATTTTCGGGCAAACCGGTCCGCGCGTCGGTTCCTTTGACGGCGGGTGGGGCGCATCTTACATGGCGCGTATCGTGGGTCAGAAGAAAGCGCGTGAAATCTGGTTCCTGTGCCGCCAATACGATGCGGCTCAGGCGCTGGATATGGGATTGGTCAACACCGTTGTGCCGTTGGCTTCCCTGGAGAAAGAAACGGTGCGCTGGTGTCGCGAAATGCTGCAAAACAGCCCGATGGCGCTGCGTTGCCTGAAAGCGGCACTCAATGCCGATTGCGATGGTCAGGCAGGGCTTCAGGAGCTGGCTGGCAACGCGACCATGTTGTTCTACATGACGGAAGAAGGGCAGAAAGGCCGCAACGCCTTCAACGAGAAACGTCAGCCCGATTTCGGCAAATTCAAGCGTAATCCATAATGCGTAGCGCGTCGGCTTATCGCTATAGCGTTCCGATGGACGCGGGCGTGGTGTTGCGTAATCAGCGCCTAAAAACCCGCGAGGGGCTGATCCTGCACCTGCGCGATGGTGTGCACCAAGGCTGGGGCGAAGTCGCCCCGTTGCCGGAATTCAGTCAGGAAACGCTGCCGCAAGCGCAGGCCGCCCTGTGTGCTGCGCTGGCACAGTGGCAAACGGGAGACGTGCCGGATGACGCCGCATTGCCACCGTCGGTGGCGTTTGGGCTAAGCTGTGCACTTGCCGAGTGCGACGCGCGCTTGCCGCAGGCTGCTGATTACCGCAAAGCGCCGTTGTGCAGTGGCGATCCGGATGAGCTATTTGCGCTGCTGCAAGGCATGCCGGGCGACAAAGTGGCGAAAATCAAGGTAGGGCTATACGAAGCGGTGCGTGACGGCATGATAGTCAATGTGTTGCTGGAAGCGCTGCCGGATTTGACGCTGCGTCTGGATGCCAATCGCAGTTGGACGCGTGCCAAAGCTGACGGTTTTGCGCGCTATGTGGCACCGGAACTGCGTTCACGCATCGCGTTTCTTGAAGAGCCGTGCAAAACCCGTGAAGAATCCCGCGCCTTTGCCCGTGACACCGGTATTGCTATCGCCTGGGATGAGAGCGTGCGTGAGGCGGATTTTCGCGTGCAGGCCGAACCCGGCGTAAGCGCGATTATCATCAAACCGACGCTGGTGGGCAGCCTGGCACGCTGCGAGCAGTTGGCGCGCGAAGCGCATCAGGCCGGTTTGACGGCGGTAGTCAGTTCCAGCATTGAGTCGAGTTTGGGGCTGACGCAGTTGGCACGTATTGCCCAGTGGTTGACGCCGAATGTTGTTCCCGGTTTGGATACGCTGGATCTGATGCAGGGACAGGTGGTGCGCGCCTGGCCGGACAGTGTGCTGCCGCTGCAATCGTTGGAATCACTGGATAAGGTATGGCAGGCATAACGGACTGGCCCTGGCGATATTGGGCAGCGCGTAACCCGCAGGCGTTAGCGCTGACGGTGGAGGCGCAGGCATGGAGCTGGCAACGGCTGGCATCGCATTGCACCTCCCTTGCCGCCGATTTTTCCCGGCAAGGGGTTAACCCTAACGATATCGTGGCACTGCGCGGGAAAAACAGTGCAGCGATGCTGTTCAGCTATCTGGCGTTGCTGCAATGCGGTGCGCGGGTGTTGCCGCTGAATCCACAATTGCCAGCGTCGCTGCTGTCCACGCTGTTACCCTCGCTTGGCGTGGCGTATTTTCTTTCTGTCGCACCGCCAGATGTTGACGCTCCGGCGTCATGCCATCCACTTCATTATCCCGATAGTGCCATTGCGGAGACGCCGTCAGAGCGACAATCCCCTGAATGGCAGGCTTCACGCCTTGCCACCCTGACGCTGACCTCCGGTTCCAGCGGGCTGCCGAAGGCGGTGGCGCATGCTTTCTCCGCCCATATCGCCAGTGCGCAAGGGGTCATTGAACTGATGGCCTTTACGGCGCAGGACAGTTGGTTGCTGTCGCTGCCCTTGTTTCACGTATCAGGGCAGGGCATTGTCTGGCGCTGGCTGACGGCGGGGGCGCGGCTGGTGCTGCGCAGTGCGCAACCGTTGGAGCACGCATTGCGGGATTGTTCGTATGCCTCACTGGTGCCGACGCAGTTGTGGCGGTTGTTGGCGCAAGGCAACTTGCCAGACTCGTTGAGCGCCGTGTTGCTCGGCGGTGCGGCGATTCCTCTGGAATTGACTCAGCAGGCTGAGGCACGAGGTATTCGCTGCTGGTGCGGTTATGGCATGACGGAAATGGCTTCAACGGTCTGTGCCAAACGGGCCGATGGCCAAGCTGGCGTCGGGCTTCCTTTGCTGGCGCGAGAAATAGCGGTGCAGGACGGGGAGATTCTGCTGCGCGGTGACAGCGTGGCCGCAGGGTACTGGCGGGACGGTGCGTTGTTGCCGCTCACGGACAGTGACGGCTGGTTTCATACGCGCGACAGCGGCGTGTTCCAACACCATGAGTGGCATGTGCTGGGGCGGTTGGATAATCAGTTTTTCAGCGGCGGTGAAGGTATCCAACCGGAAAATATTGAAGCGCTGCTGCTGGCGCATCCGAAGGTACAACAGGCTTGTGTAGTGCCGGTGGCGGATGCTGAATTCGGTCAGCGTCCGGTGGCCGTAATCGACGTCTCCCCAGAGGTGACGCTTGCTGCTATTCGTGACTGGCTCACGCCGCAGTTAGCGGGCTTTCAACGCCCGGTCGCCTACTACGCGTTGCCTGCTGAATTACACGGCGGTGGCATCAAAATTGCGCGGGTACAGGTGCAAGCCTGGGCGGAAAAAATCTACCGCAATGGCGCAAATTAAGCGGCTTTTTTACGCGTTCGTTGATGATATTAATGCAATTTGTTGCTGGTCACCGGGACTGATTCAGGTAAAATCCCTCAGATGCGATGTCTTGGTAGCGTTTAATGATCGATTTAAGGATAAACACAATGAAAAAGATTGCGATTGTCCTGGCAGGCAGCTTGCTGCTGGCAACAGCGACGGCTCAGACTATCAGCCTCTCCGGGGAAGCGGGCGATGACTATGCGGGCGCGAGCGCGGGCTTTGGTCTGGGCGTTCCTGGTCTCGGCGCTAACGTCAGTTACGGTCATGGTAAAGACAACAACGACGTGTACGGTTTCGGCTTGGGCTATACGTTGCCGCTGGATGCGGCATCACTGACTGTGGGCGGCAAAGCGCTCTATTTGAACCAGCAACACGCGACCGACGGTTATGGTGTGGCGCTGGGCGGTGGGTTGCAGTTCCCGATCAACCGCTATTTCTCTCTGTATGGTGAAGGGTATTATGCGCCAGACTCGTTTTCCAGCCATATCGATCACTATGTAGAAGCAAAAGGTGGCGTGCGCTGGCAGGTATTACGTCCGCTTAATCTGGATCTTGGCTACCGTTATATCAATATCGGTGGCGAAAGCGGACGCTCTGATAACAAAGTGGCCGATACGTTCTACCTGGGCGCCGGCTTTAATTTCTAAGTCAACGCGTAGCGTCATAAAAAATGGGTGTTCGCAGAGCGGCACCCATTTTTGTTGGGCGTTAGTTAGCCCTAATAGAATAGGCGATCAGCCCACCGTCGGCAGCCAGCCACTCGCCATGGCGCACTGGATGGCAATAATGCCGATACCGCATAAAAACACCAGCAGTAGCGCCGGTGTACCGCCTGGCGTCGATGCTCCCACCTGGTGCTGTTGACGCACGCGCCAACTGAGCAGCGCCGGAATTAACAATGCCAGCACCGCGAGCGCAATGGCGGCATAACCCAGCGCCATGACAAATCCTTGCGGATAGAACAGCGCAAAAATCAGCGGCGGCATAAACGTCAGTGCACCCGTTTGTAGTCGTCCACGCGCCGTGTTCTTGCGTTTGAACAAATCGGCAAGATAGTCAAACAGGCCAAGTGCTACGCCAAGGAAGGACGTTGCCAGCGCCAGATCGGCGAAAAGGTGGACTGCAACTTCTACGTGAGGGGAGGCAACCAAGGTTCGGATCGCTTGCATCAGCCCATTTAAACCGGCTTGCTGCGCCAGGATCGCCGTGAAGGTGTTGCCACTCAGCGCGCCAAGCGTTGCCAGTTGCCAGAACAGATACACAAACAGCGGGATGGCGCTGCCGATGATAAAGATACGGCGCAGCTTACGGCTATCTCCCCCCATGTAATGCACAATGCTGGGAATGCTGCCGTGGAAGCCGAATGACGTCAGTACCACAGGCAGTGCGGAGAGCGTGAGCTCTTGTTGCAGCGGGAGCGTCAGCAGGTTCTGTTTTTCGACATGCGGAATCATCATCCCCAGCATGACCAGCAGCATCAGCAATTTTCCGCTAAATAGCAGACGGTTAAAGAAATCGACCGACGTGGTACCGATGCACACCACGCTGCCTGCTACCAGGGTAAACAGCAGAATACCCGCCGACGATGGGAGCGCGTAGCCACTCCACTGGTGCAGGCTGCTTGCCAGCAGTTCGCCAGCGCCACTGATATAGGCGGCGGTAAGGGCATACATCAAAAACAGCATGCTGAAGCCCGTGAGCCATTGGCCCCACTGACCCAGATAAATTTTTGCCAGCGTGCCCAAACCGGTATGGGATGGCTGATATTGATAGACTTCGACCAGTAATAACGCGCTGTAGCACATCAGCAGCCACAGGCTCAACAAGATAGCGAAGGTGACGCTGAAACCCACGCCGGAGGTTGCCAACGGCATGGCGAGCATACCCGCGCCAATAGTGGTGCCCGCGACGATAAATATGCTGCCAAATGTACGATTTTTCACCCTTTCTCCTGAGTGTGATGCTATCTCTTTTTCTTATGGCAGCGCAGACTAGAGTATTCCGTAAAGTATGTCAAAACGCCGTTACGATGGCTGTAAAGTTGACGTTACGATTTAGGCGCTTTCACAAAAAGTGAGCGGCGGTGAGCGCGTTGGCGGCTGCAACGGCGGCGGGCGAAGGGCTGGTAGAACACCCCGAGTGGATTGCACGCATGGAGGCGTTTTTCACTGAGCGCGGCCGGGTAATGGCACCGAGCAACCGTAAACAGGCGCAAATTCCGGCCAGTGCCGAGGTGGTGGATAACCCGATAGGGACAGCGTGCGGGTTTATGTTAACGCTGAACCGTTGCCTGATGTTCTTTACGCCCGGCGTACCGTCCGAATTTAAACGGATGGTGGATGAGCAGATTGTGCCGCGTCTGCGCGAGCGTTTTTCTGTGGCATCTGCACCGCTGTGTCTGCGCTTGACCACCTTCGGCCGCTCAGAGAGCGATTTGGCAAACCAGCTCGACAGCCTGCCGCTACCGGAAGGGGTGGTGCTGGGCTATCGTTCCTCCATGCCGATCATTGAACTGAAACTGACCGGTCCGGCGTCGCAGCGAGCGGCGATGGAATCCGCATGGGAGACGGTACGCGCAGTGGCGGGTGAAAACGCATTGTTCGAAGGAACGCAAGGTTTACCGGCCCAGTTGGCGCAGCGTTTGACTGAGAAGGATTTGACGCTGGCCGTCGGGGAGTCATTTACCGCTGGCCTGCTCTATTGGCAACTGAATGCCGCACAAGTGCCGCTTAACGGCGGTGCGCTGTGGTCGCAGACGCCGTTTGCCTCGTTGACCGTGCTGGCCGAGGTAGCAAACCGTCTGGCTGACGAGCACCAATCTTCGCTGGCGCTGGTGGTGAGCGATCGTCAGGACGATCGTTTGTCCCTTGCATTGCACACTCCGCAGGGCACCTTTGCTCAGGCGATTTCGTTTAATGTGACACGCTATAGCCTGCAAACCCATCAGGACGTGGTTGCCATGCTGGCGATGAACATGCTGCGCCGCTGGCTGAACGGTTGGTCACCGTACGGTGGGCATGGCTGGATCACGGTGGTGGAGACTCTGGGGTGAAATTGTTTTGCTTTTGATTTTCTGGGTTCCCCCGCGTCCAATGGCGCTGAGGGAAAAGAAGACGCCAGGATTAGCAGCATGGATGCTGCGAAAGCCAGCGCCGCGTCTGGAACGCGTCGCTGGCGGTCCGTCCGGCGGCAGCCTTTTCCGAAGGTATCGCGTAGCGACGCTATTGCGCAAATAGCGTGGGGGCACGGGGTGTGGGCGACTGCACACCCCGTGTCGGGCGCGTGCCACGCAGGTGGCTGATAAACACGCATTGTTTCGCGCACGAAACGTTACCCCGATCGGGCATAAAAGGGCTTTTTGACTCTTTAGTACAGTAATGCGTATAACTGTCTGCGATAGCGCGATGCAAGTGCATCGCCGGTGCCCAGTGCGGCCAGAATATCCATCATGGTTTTTCGCGCGTTGCCGTCGGCGGCAGCCAGATCCTTTTTCAGCATCACCATCAGGCTTTCCAGCGCTTCTTCGTTACGTCCTACCTGATGCAACTGTAACGCCAGTTTCACTGCCAGTTCCGCGTTGTTGGGGTCGGCAGCAAGCTGTTGCTGTAACTGCTGGATTTCTGGCGTGTCGGCGGCTTGTTTGAGTAATTCAATCTGCGCCACCAGACTGTGATAACGTGTGTCCTGATCCTGCAACGGGATGGTGTCCAGTACCGCTTGCGCATCGTCGCTGCGGTTCAACTGAATCTGCACTTCGGCCAGCATCAGGCCGATATCGCTGCGCTGCTGGCTTAGCTGCCAGGCGTCTTTCAACAGCGTCAGCGCTGCCGGGAGATCGCCTTCCTGAATACGCTGCTGCGCTTCTGCCACTTTCAGCTCTTCTTCACGCGGCAACACCCGTTGCAGAAGTTCGCGGATCGCCTCTTCTGGCTGTGGCCCCTGGAAACCGTCCAGCGGCTGGCCGTCTTTAAACAGATAAACCGTCGGAATGGCGCGCAGACCAAACTGCGCCGCAACGCGCTGCTCGGCATCACAATCTACCTGCGCCAGAATAAACTGACCGGCATATTCCTGTGCCAGTTTGTGCAGCACTGGCGTGAGCGCCTGGCAGTGTTGACTGCGTTCTGACCAGAAATAAAACAGCACCGGCAGTTGCATGGATTGTTCCAACAACTGGTGCAGATTGGTCTCGTTAACATCCATCACGCTCGCGTAATGGGCGGTGTTGGCATTAGGGTCTAGCATGGCAGTCTCTCTCATCCGTTTCAGGGATAAATGGGGGCGAATAACGCCATTTCAAGCAGTTGTAACGTTCATCGTTCCGCCGTGTTGTAGGCGGAATCGTGATGGCTATGGTTCAATAGTATATGTCGTTAATCAAGAACGGGTGCGCAATATCCCATCCAGCCAACGGGCGGGTAACAGGCGGCGCAGTACGGTAAGCGCATGTGCCACCAGCGTTACCGGGTAGCGCAGTTTGGGGCGCGGGCTTTCCAGCGCATGGCGCAATTTAGGAAGTATCGCTTCGGGCGGCAGGGTAAAACGCCGGGCGATTCCGGGGTTAGTGACGGGCGCTTCCGCCTGCATTTGCGATACATTATCGGTAAAGCGCGTGGCGATGGTGCCGGGTTCTATCAGGCTGACCAGCAACCCGCTGCCGTGCAGTTCCATGCGCAGCGTGTCCGACCAGGCTTCCAGCGCATATTTGCTGGCTGCGTAGGCACCGCGTCCCGGCGTGGCGACAAATCCCATCACGGAACTGGTTTGGATAATGCGTCCTTCACCGTGCGGCAGCATGGCGGGCAGTAAGCGCTGCGTCAGTTGGTGTGTGCCAAACAGGTTGCTGGCAAACTGTTGTTCGAGTTGCTGACGCGAGATGGTGTTCAGCGGGCCATAAACCCCGTAGCCTGCGTTATTAAACAGCCCGTACAGTCGATTGCCGGTCAGCGCGATAACCTGCTCGGCCGCTGCATCCACGCTGTCGGGATCGTCTAAATCCAGTGCGATCCCTTCAAGTCCCAGCGTGTTCATGCGCTGCACATCCTCGGCGCGGCGGCAGGCGGCCAGCACCCGATAGCCGCGCTGGCGTAAGTCCAATGCCGCAATCAAGCCAATACCGCTGGAGCAACCGGTAATCAAAACCGTTTTTTGCATAACTTTACCTAAGTAAAAAGCCCTATTTTTCAAGAGTCATGGTTAACTAGCAATGAGACGCAAATAAGCGGTCACAGGTTCACTAACGGTTTAAGCTGTTTTGCCATCCAGTCGGCAATGAACGGCTGCGCTTCGCGCGTGGGATGGATACCATCGTCTTGCATCCATTCCGGCTTAAGATAAACCTGTTCCATAAAGAACGGCACCAGCGGGATGGAAAATTGCTGCGCCAGTCGCGGGTAAATGGCGCTGAACGTAGTGGTATAGCGCTGACCGTAGTTGGCAGGCAGGCGGATTTGCATCAGTAAGGGCTGAGCGTTAGCCGTTTTCACCTGATTGATGATAGTCGTCAGGTCCTGTTCGATGGTCGGTGGTGGAAAGCCGCGCAGGCCATCATTGCCGCCCATTTCGATCAGCACCCAGCGTGGCTGATGTTGTTGCAGCAGCGCCGGTAAACGCGCCAGCCCTTGTGACGCGGTATCGCCGCTGATGCTGGCGTTGACGATTGTTATGCCGTCAGGGCCCACTTTTTGCCATTGCTCATTGAGCAGGGCGGGCCAGGCGGAAGCCGCGGGCATGCGATAGCCCGCGCTCAGGCTGTCTCCCAATACCAGGAGCGTTTCCGCCGCAAAGGCGCGGGCGCTGAGTAATCCCAGCAGCAAAAGGATGTAGATATGTCTTTGAATGGCGTCTCTTCGGCAGCCACCGCGTCGGCGGAAAATATTCTGGAAGTTCATCATTTAAGTAAGCACGTCGGTCAGGGTGAACATCGGCTTTCCATCCTCACCGGAGTTGAGCTGGTTGTCAAACCCGCGCAGTCGATTGCGCTGATCGGTGAGTCCGGTTCGGGAAAATCGACGCTGCTGGGAATACTCGCTGGGCTGGATGACGGCAGTGAAGGTGATGTCAAACTGCTCGGCGAATCGTTGGGTGCTCTAGATGAACATGGGCGCGCTGCGCTGCGTGCCCGTGATGTCGGGTTTGTGTTTCAGGCGTTTATGTTAGTGCCGACGCTGAATGCGCTGGAAAATGTGCAGTTGCCTGCACTGCTACGCGGTGAAAGTGATACACAAAGCCGCGCGCAGGCAGAACAGTTGCTGCGTCAGTTGGGATTGGGCGAGCGCTTGCACCATTTGCCCGCGCAGCTATCCGGCGGTGAGCAGCAGCGTGTCGCTATCGCGCGCGCCTTTAGTGGACGGCCCAGAGTGCTGTTTGCGGATGAACCGACCGGCAATCTGGATCGCAAAACCGGTGAGCGTATCGTGGATCTGTTGTTTTCGCTTAATCGTGATTACGCCACCACGCTGATCCTGGTTACCCACGATGAGCAGTTGGCGGCACGCTGCGAACGGCGTTTGCGTCTGCTGGACGGCAAATTGCAGGAGGTGGCATGATCTGGTGCTGGTTTTGGCGGGAGTGGCGATCACCGTCGCTGCTGATCGTGTGGCTAGCGTTAACGCTGGCGGTGTCGTGCGTGCTGGCGTTGGGCAATATCAGCGATCGCATGGAGAAAGGGCTAAGCCAGCAGAGCCGTGATTTTCTGGCGGGCGATCGCGTGCTGCGCGTCCGGTGGATGAAGATTGGTTGCAAACGGCACAGCAACAAGGGTTGACGGTCAGTCGGCAGGTGTCGTTCATGACCATGACCTATGCGGGCGAACAGGCCCAGTTGGCACGCGTCAAGGCGGCGGACGATCGCTATCCGCTCTATGGCCAACTCCTGACGCGCCCGGAAGGGCTACACCCGGTTCCAGGCTCGGTATTGGTGGCTCCGCGACTGCTGGCATTACTGGGATTGAAGGTCGGGGATAACCTCGATGTCGGCGGGATAGCCGGGGAACTGATTCAGGAGCCGGACGAAGGGTTTAATCCGTTTGATACCGCCCCGCGCGTGTTGATGAGCAGTGCTGATGTGGAAAAAACCGGGGCGATACAACCGGGCGGGCGCATTACCTGGCGCTATATGTTTGCTGGTGATTAAGCTCGTATCGCACTGTTCAGCGATTTTATCAAACCGTTGCTGAAACCGGATCAGCGCTGGTATGGCATGGAAGACAGCGACGGGGCATTAAGTAAATCCCTGCAACGTTCGCAGCAATTTTTACTGCTGTCGGCGCTGTTGACGCTGTTGTTATCCGTTGCGGCAGTGGCCGTTGCCATGGGGCACTATTGCCGCAGCCGCTATGATTTGGTGGCGGTACTCAAAACGCTGGGCGCGGACAAACGCGCGCTGCGGCGTTTGATTGTCAGGCAATGGGTGTCGGTACTGGCGTTGGCTGGCGTGTGCGGCAGCCTGGTGGGGTTGGGTTTTGAAGCGATACTCACACGTTTGTTAGCACCGGTGCTGCCCACCGCGTTGCCTGCGGCGGGGCTATGGCCGTGGGTATGGGCATTGGGATCGCTGGTGGTGATGTCGCTGCTGGTGGGGCTACGTCCTTACCGCCTGCTGTTGGCAACCCAGCCGCTGCGGGTGCTGCGTCAGGATATCACGGCGAACGTCTGGCCGTTGCGTTACTATCTGCCCGCCGTAGCGCTGATTGTGGTGGCCGGCTTGGCGCTACTTTCTGGCGGCGGCATGTTGCTGTGGGCGTTGCTTGGCGGTACAGCCATGCTGGCGCTGTTGCTGGGCATTGTCGGCTGGGGCGGGCTGTTGCTGTTGCGGCGCCTGACGGTCAAGCATCTGCCGCTGCGTCTGGCGGTTAATCGCCTGTTGCGCCAGCCGTGGTCTACCCTGAGCCAACTGGCGGCGTTTTCTCTGTCGTTTATGTTGCTTGTGATGCGCGGTGATCTGTTGGAGCGCTGGCAGCGTCAGTTGCCGCCGGAAAGCCCCAACTTTTTCTTGCTGAATATCGCGCCACCTCAGGCAGCACCACTGAAAACTTTCCTTGAGCAGCACGCGGTGAAACCGGAGGCGTTTTATCCGATTATTCGTGCGCGCTTGACGGCTATTAACGGTCAGGTCGCGACCGAGCGTATTCACGAAAACGATCCGGGTGCCAATACCGTTAACCGCGAACTGAACCTGACGTGGATGGAGGGCTTGCCGGATCATAACGTGTTGACGGTCGGGCAAGAGCCGAAAGCAGGGGAAGTCTCGATGGAAGCGAATGAGGCGCAGGAGATGGGGATCAAGCTTGGCGATACCCTGACCTTCACCGGTGACACACAGCCTTTTAGCGCCACGGTGACCAGCTTCCGGCGCGTGGACTGGGAGAGCCTGCGGCCGAACTTCTTCTTTATTTTCCCGCCCGGTGCGTTGGATCCGTCATTCCGCACCTACTTTAAGAATAAATTCGACGGTATCGCTCGCCGAGAACATCAACGATGGTCTTGTGAATAGAATTGAGGTTGGATACTTGTGGTGGTCTGTCACCAATACTG
>NZ_JBPETA010000063.1:0-16448 GCF_051710365.1 Symbiopectobacterium sp.
ATGGCGATGGTCAAAGCGCTTAACCGGATCACGCTATTAGGAATGCCGAACAGTATTCGCATCACGTAACAATCGACCCGATGGGGCACAGTCGTTACAAGTTCTGATTTATTCAACAAAGCCCAGTAACGCTTATGGCCTAAACGAAGGGTAATGTTTCGACTTAAAAAGGTTCTACTAAAATGGCAGGGGGAAAGGTTAATCGGGGTGAGGTCATCTTTTGCGATCGACGCTAACGGCGCTTTCGCTCAAGCCTAAGTACTGACTGGTGTTTGTTGTGATGTCTCAGACAAATGAGAAAGGATTAAAGAGAAAAGAACCGATCTGCGAAGATGGTGGGTCGTGCAGGATTCGAACCTGCGACCAATTGATTAAAAGTCAACTGCTCTACCGACTGAGCTAACGACCCGCAGAAGTGGTGGGTGATGACGGGATCGAACCGCCGACCCCCTCCTTGTAAGGGAGGTGCTCTCCCAGCTGAGCTAATCACCCAATTTCACTTTTTCTTACATCGTACTTCCGTGCTAACACAGTCGTACTTCATACCGTAATACTCAACGATATGATATTTCACACAACGGACACTCAAAGTGAGTGGTGGGTGATGACGGGATCGAACCGCCGACCCCCTCCTTGTAAGGGAGGTGCTCTCCCAGCTGAGCTAATCACCCTCGCTGTGTGGAGTCGCATTATAGGGATAGTTGAAAGTGAGTCAACGCTTTTTAAATACAAAATGCGTGTTCGTTGTAAAATTAGGCAACACGTCGTTTTTCTGGGCATTCGTGGTCAATAATTCGGCGTATTGTTAGCCCTATTCAACACGCAATGCGGTTACAGCGTTGAGGAGTCAGGGCAGAGTGATAGAATATCGCCAACTTTTGGCTGGAACCGTCGCTGGTGTCTGCCAGTCGCCCTTAAGCAACAAGGCTTATTATCCCAATGAAAATCAAAACTCGTTTCGCGCCAAGCCCCACTGGCTATTTGCATGTCGGCGGCGCTCGTACTGCGCTTTACTCCTGGCTGTTTGCCCGTCACCATCAGGGTGAGTTTGTTTTGCGTATCGAAGACACTGACCTGGAGCGTTCAACGCAGGATGCCATTGATGCCATTATGGATGGCATGAACTGGCTGAACCTGGATTGGGATGAGGGTCCGTACTACCAGACCAAGCGCTTTGACCGTTACAACGCGGTGATTGATGAAATGCTGGTGCAGGGCACCGCCTACAAATGCTATTGCAGCCGTGAGCGTCTGGAAGCGCTGCGTGAAGATCAAATGGCGAAGGGTGAAAAACCACGCTATGACGGCTGCTGCCGCGATTCTCATGCGCATCATGCCGATGATGAGCCTCACGTGGTGCGTTTTCGTAACCCGCAAGACGGTTCTGTGATTTTCAACGACCGTATTCGTGGCCCGATCGAATTCAGCAATCAGGAACTGGACGATCTGATCATTCGCCGTACCGATGGTTCGCCAACCTACAACTTCTGTGTAGTGATCGACGACTGGGATATGGAAATCACGCACGTTATTCGCGGTGAAGACCATATCAACAACACCCCGCGCCAAATCAACATCCTGAAAGCGTTGGGGGCGCCGGTGCCGGAATACGCCCATGTGTCGATGAGCCTGGGCGATGATGGCAAAAAACTGTCCAAACGCCATGGTGCCGTGGGCGTGATGCAGTATCGCGATGATGGTTATCTGCCAGAAGCGCTGCTCAACTATCTGGTCCGCTTGGGGTGGTCACATGGCGATCAGGAAATTTTTTCCATTGATGAGATGACGCAAGTGTTTACGTTGGATGCCGTAAGCAAATCGGCCAGCGCCTTCAATACCGAGAAGTTGCAGTGGCTCAACCATCACTATATCAATCATCTGCCGGCTGAATATGTGGCAACGCATCTGTCATGGCACATTGAGCAGGCAGGGATCGACACCCGCACCGGGCCGCAACTGTGCGAACTGGTGACGCTGTTGGGCGAGCGCTGCAAAACGCTGAAAGAGATTGCGGCGTCCTGCCGTTATTTCTATGAAGATTTTGCCGAGTTTGATGCCGATGCTGCCAAGAAACACTTGCGCCCGGTCGCTCGCCAGCCACTGGAACTGGTGCGTGAGAAGCTTGCTGCTATCAGCGACTGGACTGCGGAAAATATTCATCACGCCATTCAGGGCACGGCGGACGAACTGCAACAAGGTATGGGTAAAGTCGGTATGCCGCTGCGTGTGGCGGTAACTGGCGCGGGCCAATCACCGGGCGTCGATGTTACGGTACACGCGGTGGGTCAGCAACGTGCATTGGCACGCATCGATAAAGCATTGGTCTTTATCGCTGAGCGTGAAGCGCAGCAATAATCGCGTAACCCAGCGATCGGTTAACGCCCCGTGTGGCCCTCCTTTTCGGGAGTTCGCCGCCGGGGCGTTTTTTTATTCACGAACGCAGATCAATCCTGAGCTCATTGTGGCTGAATGGCCACTTCTACCGCTTTTGCCATCGCATCGGGGATCACGCTGCCATGGTGTTTACCTTCGAACAGGATAAAGCTGGCTGCGGGGTTTTCGCTGTGCAATTGCGCCGCCAGATCGCGCGCTTTGGTCACCATGGTGCGCTGCGCCTGACGCTTGGCACGTTTCGGATCGACCGGTTGGTTGGGATCGGCCTTGGGGGGCTTCTCTTCATATTCGCCTACGCTTATCGTGATTAACGTAGGTTGTGCAGTAAGCAGTGGTGAACGTTTGGGGATGACCACGCCGTCTCCCCACCAGATAGACGGGCTGGCAGCCAGATAGCGCTGGAAGGATTCCCCATGATTAAACAGGGTAAACAGTACGAATAGCCCGCCAAAGGAGTGACCGGCGAGTGTCTGCTGCTGTGGATTAACCGGGACTCGCGCTTCTACCCACGGTTTCACACTGTGTTGGATAAACTGATAAAACTGCTCTGCTTCCCCTCCCGCCCCAAAATCCGGATCGATTGTCGGGGCCGGTGGCGTGTAGTCGCGTGTGCGGGCAGGGATGTCATAACCTTGATCAATGCGATAGCCGATGCCAACAATCACAGGCGCAGGTCCCTGCGCGGGGGTATAACTGTTGACCGCCAACGGGAACTGGGCATTGGCGTCCAGTACATACAGCACCGGACGTTTCTCCTGTGCGGCGATATCACGCGGCGTAGCGATGAAGACACGGTACTGAAGCTGGCGGGTACTTTCCATATCGTGCTGCTCAATGCTGAAGTAGCGCTTAGCGTTTTCAGAGAGCGTGGCGACAGGGGGCTGTGCCTGTGCGGGCAAAAGGCTGGAGGCGATCAGAGTAATAAGCACAACGGGCAAATAGCGCATAATGACCTGTTAAGGTTCTGATGAACGAGTAAAAAGATGATAATAAAACCCGTTATCATTACCAGCGTTTTTTCTGTTCTTATGCGCGGTATTTCGCCACAAGCGTTGATAAAATCGGCGTGCTGGCGGCTTTTTCAGCGGTTGACGGCAGAAATAGATTTAGCCGTTGACACACCTGAGCGGGTTGCATATTATTCGGGCCGTTCACACAGACAATCGGTGTCACTGTCTGATGTAGTGGGGCTATAGCTCAGCTGGGAGAGCGCTTGCATGGCATGCAAGAGGTCAGCGGTTCGATCCCGCTTAGCTCCACCACTTCTTACTTATTTCTATTTTTATTTCCCTTTTTTGTCCCCAAGACCATCGCTATGGCGTAGTCAATTCTCGCATCGGGCTCAGTTCGCAAGCGATTTGCATTGCTGTGGCGCGACTTGCGAACCGATGGCATTGATGGCATTACTGATCTACTGAACCCGGTAGCTGTGGCATCCAATCAATTGGCGACTGCCCCTGCTGTATCAGGAATTGATTCGTCTTGGAAAAGTGGCGACAGCCCAGAAAGCCACGGTGTGCAGACAACGGTGACGGGTGCGGGGATTTCAGCACATGATGGCGCTGCGTGTCGATAATGCTGCCTTTTCTCTGTGCGTGTGCTCCCCACAGCAGAAACACGATGCCATCACGCTTTTCATTCAATGCGCTAATCACGCGATCGGTAAAGGTTTCCCAGCCGAGGTTGGCGTGAGAATGCGCCTGACCTGCCTCCACCGTTAACACGGTATTTAACAGCAGCACACCTTGCTCCGCCCAGCTTTGCAGGCAACCATGCTGAGGGATCGTAAAGCCGGGAATATCGTTCGCCAGCTCTTTGTACATGTTCATTAATGACGGCGGTGCGGGAATGCCCGGACGGACGGAGAATGACAGGCCGTGCGCTTGATTAGGCCCGTGATAGGGGTCTTGTCCCAGGATCACCACCTTGACCTGATTGAACTCCGTATAGCGAAAGGCGTTAAACACATCTTTCTGCGGGGGATAAATTCCCTTTCCTTCGGCGCGGGCATTGCCGACAAACGTCAACGTTTGCACAAAATAAGGCTGCTCTTTTTCCTGTGCCAAAACGTCATGCCACGTTAGTTCGGTTGTCATCCTGTCCTCGATGCGGGTGTTGTGAAAGAGGGCTGTAGCTTACCGATCTCTGCTCTCAAGGTAAAACACTGTGGCGGGAAAGTTGATGGTAATGAAGTGAAAATTATAAAAAAGTTGAAAATTTACAAAAAAATTGCATCACGCCTTTTGGCTAAAATTGATGTAAAACAATTAATTGCTGCTGGTACTGATTTTTACACCCTGTATTAATTGATTTAAATCAAAGATTGGCGGCTAAGGTACTGGTATATAACTACACAAGGTAAGTGAATTTCATTTTGTGGTTAAAACCTCGTGTTGGTGAGTACTGCAACCCTTCCCAGGTTCAGACACGATTCTGCTGTTTTACGGAGGCAATTATGGTTACTGGCATTCAAATCACTAAAGCTAACAACAACGCTCTGGTTAACTCTTTCTGGCTGCTCGATGAAGAAAAATCAGAAGCACGCTGCGTTTGCGCAAAAGCGGATTACAGCGAAGATCAAATCGTTCCGGTGAGCGACCTGGGGCAGTTTGAATATCGTGAAGTTCCGTTGGAAATCAAACCGGAAGTGCGCGTGGAAGGGGGGCAACACCTGAACGTGAACGTTCTGCGCCGTGAAACGCTGGAAGATGCGGTAAAACACCCGGAAAAATACCCGCAGTTGACCATCCGTGTTTCTGGTTATGCAGTGCGTTTTAACTCACTGACCCCGGAACAGCAACGTGACGTGATTACGCGTACTTTCACTGAAAGCCTGTAATCGTACGGTTGCCGTAATAAAAAAGGAGCGAAAGCTCCTTTTTTTTGTGCTCGGTTTTGTTCCCGGCGTTTAGTGCCGGAAGAAGGTATCGAAACAGAATTACTCTGTGCCTGAAGGCGTATCATCCGTTTTCTGCGAAGGCTGGCGGCGTTTCCCTACATTCTTGCTGTCACGGTGGCGCACTTTCACCTTGGCTTTTTCTTTCTCTTTCTTCTTTTTCTTTTCTTCAGCACGCTTAGCCAGTACTTTTTTCGACGGCTTACCGTTGGTTTTTTCGTTTGGCGCTTTGGTTTTCGGACGCAACTCATCAATGATGCGTGCTTTCAGCGGCTCATTTAAGTAACGGCTGATCTTGCCAAGCAGCAAGTGATCGTGGGCTTCCACCAGTGAGATGGCACACCCTTTTTTGCCAACGCGTCCGGTACGCCCGATACGGTGCAAGTAGATATCGGCCGTAAGTGGCAAGTCAAAGTTGAAGACATGACTAACATCGTTGATGTCCAACCCGCGTGCGGCAACGTCTGTGGCAATCAATACATTGACCAGCCCCTCGCTCAGACGTGTGATGGCCTGATTGCGTTTGGCCTGCACCATTTCGCCTTCCAGATGGCAACTGTTGATACCCGCTTCGCGTAGCCAGGCTGCAAGTTCATGCACGCGCTCGCGCTTACGCACAAACACTATGGCTCGGGTGGTTTCCGGCTGTTTCAACAAATGTGCCAGCAGCGCGGTTTTGTGCTCAGTATCATCAGCGCGGTAAAACCATTGCAGAATCTTTTTGCGCTCACGCCGTGAAGGGTCGGCTTCTATCTCTACCGGTTCTTTCAACAGTCGCTCTGCGAAATCTTTGACGGCATTGCCTTCCAGCGTGGCGGAAAACAGCAAGGTTTGTGTGCGCCAGCGGGTTTCACCGGCAATATGTTCGATATCCTGAGCAAATCCCACGTCGAGCATACGATCCGCTTCGTCCAGAATCAGCGTTTCCACTGCGCGGCAGTCAAAGTTTTCTTCTTTGATGTATTGCAGCAGGCGCCCCGTTGTCGCCACTACAATATCCTGATTCTCGCTGAAGACTTCAGCGTGGTTCATGTAGGCCACACCGCCAGTGATGGTTGCCACGTCCAGATGGGTGTGCGCCGCCAACGCTTTAGCCTGTTCAGCCACCTGCATCGCCAGTTCACGCGTGGGCGTTACGATCAGAATACGCGGCGGACCTGATTTTTTACGCGGAAAGTCAATCAGATGCTGCAACACCGGCAGCAGATAGGCTGCTGTTTTTCCTGTTCCTGTTGGCGCGGATCCAAGGACATCTCTCCCGTCCATGGCGGGTGGGATCGCCGCGAGCTGAATGGTGGTGGGGCGCTCGTAGCCCATATTGCGCAAGGCATCTAGCAGGCTTTCATCAAGATCAAGATCGGAAAATTGGGTTGCAGTCATGGTCTACCTCTGTTTGGGGCGCTGATTATAGACGCATTACGCGTGTACTTCATCATCTGTTTACACCACCTCGGTGTCCTGTCGGCGGGATGTTTTCCCTGTTGCAGGGATTCCCTTATGCCACGGCGGTTTTCCGGAGGAGCAGCACATCATGCATCAGCACGCAGCGCTATCACAAACATTGCGGCGCAACGGGTTCACGTTTAAACAATTTTTTGTCGCACACGATCGTTGTGCGATGAAAGTGGGTACGGATGCCATCTTGCTCGGTGCCTGGGCTCCGGTACCGCAAACCGGCTGTGTGCTGGATATTGGCTGTGGTTCCGGCATTATCACCCTGATGTTGGCACAGCGTAGCCCAGACACAGTGACGATCGATGCGGTTGAGGTAGAACCTGAAGCCAGCACGCAGGCACAAGAGAATCGGCAGGCCTCACCGTGGGCATCACGTATTACCGTGCTAAACCGTAATATTGAGACGTTTACGGCACAAACAGCATCACGCTACGCGTTGATTGTCAGTAATCCTCCTTATTTTGCACCGGGCAGTGCGTGTCGGACCGAGGAGCGCAGCACGGCCCGTTATACCGAGAGTTTGTCCCATGAAACCTTACTCCACTGTGCTGCCAGGCTGCTGGAGCCGGAAGGGCGCTTTTGTGTGGTACTACCGAGTCAGGTTGCCAGTGATTTTTGCATCACGGCATGCCAACAAGGGTGGTCGATACGTCAGCGACTGGCCGTACGTGAGAGGACAGAGGGCCAACCGCATCGGGAACTGTTGACCCTGGCGAAGCAAGCGGGCCCCTGCGAGAGGCGAACGCTGATTGTACGCGCAGAAGATGGCAGCTACTCTTATGATTTTCGCGCATTGACCAAGGATTTCTATTTATTTATGTAGGATATTCCTTTTCGTTAACGATGGCTCGGGCACTCTCAGAGGCTAACGGTGCTATTGAACGCTTTTTCGCGTATGATCCCCTGACTGTCCCAGCTAAAGAACAGAAAGCTGCGCGACGTGTACGGATGTAAACGCCGACGCGCGAAGATACATGGGGCAGGCTGAGCAGATAAAGAAGAAGGAACAAACGTTATCGGGAACTTTTGTTGACCGGTGGTGTCCGACTTATCAGCTTGCTCAGATTATTTAATAACGATATGGCTGGCAGTACTATTTTACGTGTGGAGAACGGTTTGAGGAGACATTACCTCGGATGAGCGAGCAGCTAGCGGATTGCATTCTGGTTGAACGTGTCCAGAAAGGTGACCAGAAATCTTTTAATTTGCTGGTGGTGCGCTACCAGCACAAAGTAGCGAACCTGGTGTCACGGTACGTTCCTCCTGGGGATGTGCCGGATGTGGTGCAGGAGTCGTTTATCAAAGCCTATCGTGCGTTGGAATCTTTTCGCGGCGATAGTGCGTTCTACACTTGGCTGTATCGCATTGCGGTCAATACGGCCAAAAATTATCTGGTTGCTCAGGGGCGGCGACCACCGTCGAGCGACGTTGATGCCAATGACGCTGAAAATTATGAAACTGCCAGCGCATTAAAAGAAATATCGAACCCTGAGAACTTAATGTTGTCAGAGGAATTGAGAAGTATCGTTTTTCGAACCATTGAAGCGTTGCCAGAAGATTTACGGATGGCGATTACGCTACGCGAACTTGATGGCCTGAGTTATGAAGAGATAGCCGCCATTATGGATTGCCCGGTCGGCACTGTTCGTTCTCGCATATTCCGTGCGCGAGAAGCGATCGATAACAAAGTACAACCGCTAATTCAACGTTAACCCGGTTTTCGCGTTAACCATGATGGATTTGACAAGGTAAGGGTAAGGGTAAGGGTATGGGTAAGGGTATGGGTATGCAGAAAGAGAAACTTTCCGCTTTAATGGACGGCGAGGCAGCGGATACCGAACTGCTTAACACATTGGGGCGGGATGCTGAACTGCAAAAAAGTTGGCAAAGCTACCATTTGATTCGCGATACGCTGCGTGGTGACGTGGCGCAGAGTGTCATTGAAATCGACATTGCCGCACGTGTTGCGCAGGCGATTGCCGAAGAGCCGGTGCGCATTGCGCCTCAGGCTATTCCCGAAGCACAGCCTCATCCCGATACCTGGTCGCGTTTGTCGTTCTGGGACAAAGTGCGTCCTTGGGCAAGCCAGCTGACTCAGGTTGGTGTGGCCGCCTGTGTCTCATTGGCGGTGATCGTCGGCGTGCAAATGCAACGTTCCCCGGATCAAGCTCCAGAAGCGCAAAACGACATGCCGGCGTTTAGTACGCTTCCCGCCATGGGTACCGCCTCTCCAGTAAGCCTGGGCGTACCGTCTGAAAACGTGGTATCGCACGGTGGCCAACGTCAGGTTGAAGCACAACGCAACCGCATCAATGTCATGTTGCAGGACTATGAATTGCAGCGCCGCCTCCATTCGGAGCCGTTGCAAGGTCAGCAAGATGAAGAACAGCAGGCCGCTATTCAGGTGCCTGGCACTCAATCTTTAGGAACGCAGTCTCGTTAATGAAGCGTGTTGGGTTTGCTTTTTGCATTCTGCTCGGTTGCTTACCCTATTCAGCAACCGTCCTGGCGCAGCCTGCGTCAGGTACGGTGTTGCAGCCTCAGCCCTCGTCCTCGCTGCAACAGATGGGCAATGCTATTCGGGCATTGAATTATGAAATACATTTCATCAATATCTCCCGTCAGGGCATCGAATCTCTGCGCTATCGGCATGCCCGTATAGATAACCGTCCATTGGCACAGTTGCTGTTTATGGATGGGCCTCGCAGAGAAATCGTGCAGCGAGACCGGGACATCAGTTACTTTGATACCGATCTCGAACCCTTCTCGCTCTCCGGCGATCACATCATCGATTCGTTCCCCAGCCTGGTTTATGCCGATCATCAATCGCTGTCCGCGTTCTATGATTTCATTCCGGCGGCAGGAAGAGTGCGTATCGCCGATCGCCTGTGTGAAGGCATGCGTATTATTTCCCGGGATGGGACACGTTATAGCTACAGCGTATGGTTTGATGTTGCGACCAAACTGCCGTTGCGTATTGACTTGCAAGATCGCAATGGGGAACGGATGGAGCAATTTCTGGTGACGTCGCTGGTGGTCAGTGATGACATCCGTGAGACGCTACGCCCATTATTAAGCGAAGGGTTACCGCCATTGCTGACGACACCGTCGGTTGAAACGGTCGACCTGACCTGGATTCCTGAATGGCTGCCACAGGGCATGAAAGAGATCTCGCGTACCCGCAGAACGTTGCCTGGGATCAGCATCCCGGTTGAATCGCGCCTGTTCAGCGATGGTTTATTCAGCTTTTCTGTTAATATCACGCCATCGTCAGAATCCCGTGCCGAGCAATATGTCACGACGGGACGGCGAAGCGTACACACAGAAATCCGCAATGGGTATGAAATAACCGTAGTGGGCGAATTGCCCCCTACTACGGCCAAACGCATTGCTGATAATGTCATTTTTCAATCGCAGTAAATTTGCAAGATGTAGGGCGCAGGTATGATCAAAGAGTGGGCGACCGTGGTTTCTTGGCACAATGGCATGGCCGTGCTGCACTGTGAGCAGCGTTCCGGGTGCAGCGGTTGTCAGTCGCGTAAAACCTGCGGCACCGGGCTTTTGAGTGAATTGGGTCGGTCCGCCGAACAGGAGCTGCACGTTCCGTGCGAGCAACCCTTGCTGCCTGGTCAGCGCGTTGAATTGGGTATTTCCGAAAGTAGCCTGCTGCGCTCTGCCATGCTGGTCTATCTGGTGCCGCTGTTAGGGTTGTTCGCAGGGGCGGGATTGTTGCAGTCGCTGTTCGCCAACGATCTGGCTGCGGTGCTGGGCGCGCTGCTGGGTGCCGCGTTGGCGTTTATCCTGGTACGTGGCTGGTCGCTTAAATTAGGCGAGAAACGTCACTATCGCCCGGTTATTTTGCAGATAGCTTTGCCGGGGCAGCCGCTGAAAATCGAATCCTGAACCTCATTTAACCGGGCGAGCCGCTGGGCTACTCGGTCGTTTCTCACCGAGATATTCTCCGTCCAACGCGCGCTTGCTTGTCCTTAAACGTCATCTTTTTCCCGGTTGTCTGCCATGATGGAATAAAAGCGCCATAATCAAAGGGAATACGGGTTGATGACTAGGTTTTCCAGCGTCTGACATGTAGAATGCATCGGTTCTGGTGAAAGGGGAAGGCATTGCCGCCATTTTCATCGCATGCGCATGCCAGACGGCAAGAATTTCAGAAATACCAAGGTAGAAAAACTTTCATAATGAAGCATATACGAAATTTCTCCATTATTGCTCATATCGACCACGGTAAGTCGACGCTTTCTGACCGCATTATTCAACTTTGCGGCGGTTTATCTGACCGTGAAATGGCGGCGCAGGTGCTGGACTCCATGGATCTGGAACGTGAACGCGGCATCACCATCAAAGCGCAAAGTGTAACGCTGGATTACCATGCCAAAGATGGCGAAACCTACCAACTGAATTTTATCGACACACCGGGGCACGTTGACTTCTCCTATGAAGTTTCACGTTCTCTGGCGGCGTGCGAAGGTGCGCTGCTGGTGTTGGATGCAGGGCAAGGCGTAGAGGCACAAACGCTCGCCAACTGCTACACCGCGATGGAAATGGACCTGGAAGTGGTCCCGGTGCTTAACAAGATTGACCTGCCGGCCGCCGATCCCGAGCGTGTGGCAGAAGAGATTGAAGATATCGTCGGCATCGATGCCACCGATGCCGTGCGCTGCTCGGCGAAAACCGGCGTTGGCGTTCCTGATGTGCTTGAACGTCTGGTGAAAGAAATTCCACCGCCAGAGGGCGATCCAAATGCGCCGCTTCAGGCGTTGATCATCGACTCCTGGTTCGACAATTACCTCGGTGTGGTCTCTCTGATCCGCATCAAAAATGGTTCGTTGCGCAAGGGCGACAAAGTGAAGGTCATCAGTACCGGTCAGGTGTATAACGCCGATCGTCTGGGGATTTTCACGCCTAAGCAGATCGATCGCGATGTGCTTAATTGCGGTGAAGTGGGTTGGCTGGTGTGCGCCATCAAAGACATTCTTGGTGCTCCGGTGGGGGATACCCTGACATTGGCTCGCCAACCGGCTGACAAAGCGCTACCGGGCTTCAAAAAGGTTAAACCACAGGTTTATGCAGGCTTATTCCCGGTCAGTTCTGATGATTATGAGAACTTCCGCGACGCGTTGGGCAAACTGAGCCTCAATGACGCCTCGCTGTTCTACGAACCGGAAACCTCAATCGCGTTGGGCTTCGGTTTTCGCTGCGGCTTCCTGGGCCTCCTGCACATGGAGATCATTCAGGAACGTCTGGAGCGTGAATACGATCTGGATCTGATCACCACGGCACCGACCGTAATTTATGAAGTGAAGACCACGCGTCAGGAAATTGTCTACGTTGACAGCCCTTCCAAGCTGCCGCCGCTCAACAACATTGAAGAGCTGCGTGAACCTATCGCGGAATGCCATATGCTGTTGCCGCAGGAGTACCTGGGCAACGTCATCACCTTGTGTATTGAGAAGCGTGGTGTGCAGACCAACATGGTTTACCACGGTAATCAGGTGTCGTTGACCTATGAAATTCCGATGGCGGAAGTGGTGCTCGATTTCTTCGATCGACTGAAATCGACCTCGCGCGGTTACGCATCGCTGGATTACAGTTTCAAACGTTTCCAGGTCTCTGACATGGTGCGGGTTGACGTGATGATTAACGCCGAACGTGTTGATGCGTTGGCGCTGATTACCCACCGCGATAACTCACAGTATCGTGGTCGTGAGCTGGCGGAAAAAATGAAAGAGCTGATCCCGCGTCAGCAATTTGATATTGCCATTCAGGCAGCCATTGGTAACCACATTATCGCACGTTCAACCGTGAAACAGCTGCGTAAAAACGTATTGGCGAAATGTTATGGCGGCGACGTGAGCCGTAAGAAAAAGCTGTTGCAGAAACAGAAAGACGGTAAGAAGCGCATGAAACAGGTCGGCAACGTTGAATTGCCGCAAGAAGCCTTCTTGGCCATTCTGCACGTCGGCAAAGAGAGCAAATAAACCCTAAGGAGTTGGCATGGCCAATATGTTTGCCTTGGTTTTAGCGCTGGCGACGGTTGTCACCGGCATCGTCTGGTGTTTTGAACGCTTTAAATGGGCACCGGCACGCAAGGCGAGAGCGGAGGCGGCGCTGAGTGCGCAGCAGGATGGCGGCGCGGGCGTTGTGACGATCAAACAGCCCGGTTGGATTGAAACCTGCGCTTCGGTGTTTCCGGTATTGGCGCTGGTATTTTTTGTGCGCTCCTTTGTTTACGAACCGTTCCAGATACCGTCGGGTTCCATGATGCCGACGCTGCTGATTGGTGATTTTATTCTGGTGGAGAAATTTGCCTATGGCATCAAGGATCCCATCACGCAGACGACGTTGATCCCGACCGGGCATCCGCGACGCGGGGATGTAGCGGTATTCAAATATCCTGAAAATCCGCGTCTGGATTATATCAAACGTGTGATTGGTCTGCCGGGCGACAGGGTTTCTTACGATCCGCTCAGCAAGCAGGTGACGGTGCGTCCCGCGTGCGAAGGCTCGGCGTGTGACAGCGCCGTTGCGGTGACCTACAGCAACCTTGAAGCCAGTGATTTCGTCCAAACGTTCGGTCGTTCTGGTTCGGAATCGGGCAGCGGTTTCTACGCGCTGCCACTCGGTGAGGAAAAACCGGGCGGTGTGCGGATGGGCGTTCGTCAGGAGACGCTGGGTGATGTCTCGCACCGCATTCTGGTGGTGCCGGGTAGCCAGGATCAATTGGGGATGTACTACCAGCAGTCGCGCCAGCCGCTGGCCACCTGGGTAGTGCCAAACGGGCACTATTTCATGATGGGTGATAACCGTGATAACAGCGCCGATAGCCGTTTTTGGGGTTTTGTGCCGGAAAAGAATCTGGTCGGCCGCGCAACGGCAATCTGGATGAGCTTTGAGAAACAAGAAGGTGAATGGCCAACGGGCGTGCGTATGAGCCGAATTGGTCGAATTCATTAATCACCGTGATAAACCCGCAGCATTATTTTCGGGTACGTTGTAGAATTGTTGTATCTCGCACCGCATTCCCGTTGCAGGTAGCCTCTTGCAACGGAGAATGTGATGAGAATAAACGAAAAACGCAGGCTCCGTTCGGAGCCAATGCAAACGAAACAGCTTTGTTCCCCTATCGCCCGTAAGAGCGATCCAGACAGCGCTGTTCCGTATGCTGCGGTAAATAAGTATTGTTGATCTTTGGTAACACATGAACTCCATCCTAATAAATCGGTTACAAAGAAAGCTGGGCTATACTTTCCAGCAGTACGACCTGTTATTGCAGGCGTTAACGCACCGCAGTGCCAACAGCAAACACAATGAGCGTCTGGAGTTTCTTGGTGACTCCATCCTGAGTTTTGTGATTGCCAATGCACTTTATCATCGCTTTCCTCGCGTCGATGAAGGGGATATGAGCCGTATGCGCGCCACACTGGTGCGTGGCAATACGCTGGCGGAAATTGCGCGTGAATTCGAATTAGGTGAATGCCTGCGCCTTGGTCCCGGTGAATTGAAAAGCGGTGGCTTCCGCCGTGAGTCTATTTTGGCTGACACGGTCGAAGCGCTGATTGGCGGTATTTTTCTGGACAGTGATATCCAGAATATCGAAAGACTGATTCTTAATTGGTATCAGACTCGATTGGATGAAATCAGTCCAGGGGATAAGCAGAAAGATCCCAAAACCCGATTGCAAGAGTTTCTGCAAGGGCGCCATTTGCCATTGCCTGCCTATCTGGTGGTGCAGGTGCGCGGTGAGGCACACGATCAGGAATTCACCATCCATTGTATGATCAGCGGTTTTAACGAACCGGTGATTGGTACGGGCTCCAGTCGGCGTAAGGCGGAGCAGGCGGCAGCGGAAAAAGCGTTGAAAATACTGGAGATTGAATGAGCGAAGAACAAACCTACTGCGGTTTCGTCGCGATTGTTGGGCGACCCAACGTGGGCAAATCCACGTTGCTGAACGAACTGCTGGGGCAAAAAGTCTCCATTACTTCGCGTAAGCCGCAAACCACGCGTCACCGCATTATGGGGATCCACACCGAAGGTCCTTATCAGGCCATTTATGTGGATACGCCGGGGTTACACATTGAAGAAAAACGAGCGATCAACCGTCTGATGAACCGTGCTGCCAGCAGCTCCATCGGCGATGTTGAGTTGATCATTTTTGTGGTGGAAGGGACTCACTGGACCGACGACGATGAAATGGTCGTGGGCAAGTTACGCGATCAAAAACGTCCGGTATTGCTGGCAATCAGCAAGATTGACAATGTGACGGACAAAACCAATCTGCTGCCGCATATCCAGTTTTTAAGTGAAAAAATGAACTTTCTCGACGTGGTTCCTCTTTCTGCGGAAAAGGACACTAACGTTGACACCATTGCCAGCATTGTGCGCAAACACCTGCCTGTGGCTGAGCATCACTTCCCGGAAGATTACATCACCGATCGTTCGCAGCGCTTTATGGCGGCTGAGATTATTCGTGAAAAGCTGATGCGCTTTCTCGGTGAAGAATTGCCCTATTCGGTGACTGTTGAGATCGAGCGTTTCGTGACCAACGACCGCGGTGGTTATGACATCAATGGGTTGATTCTGGTTGAGCGCGATGGTCAGAAGAAAATGGTGATCGGTAACAAAGGCGCCAAAATCAAGACGATCGGTATTGAAGCTCGTCAGGATATGGAAGCCATGTTCGAAGCCAAGGTGCATCTGGAACTGTGGGTGAAGGTGAAATCCGGCTGGGCGGATGACGAACGCGCATTGCGCAGCCTGGGCTACATCGACGACTTATAAGGTTAACGCCGATGGAAGGCTGGCAGCGCGCATTTGTCTTGCATGGGCGACCTTACAGTGAAACCAGCCTGTTGCTGGATCTTTTCACGGAAGACGAAGGGCGTGTGCGCGTGTTAGCCAAAGGCGCGCATGCGCGCCGCTCTCCGCTAAAAGGATGTTTGCAACCGTTCACGCCATTGCTGGTGCGCTGGGGCGGACGCGGTGAAGTAAAAACCTTGCGTAACGCTGAACCGGTATCACTGGCACTACCGCTCACCGGCGTCATGTTGTACAGCGGCCTCTACGTCAATGAATTGCTTGCTCGCGTGCTGGAGCACGAAACCAATTTTTCCGCACTCTTCTTCGATTACCTGCATTGCTTGCAGCAACTGGCGGCGTTGAGTTCTTCACCGGAACCGGCACTGCGCCGTTTTGAGCTGGCGCTGTTGGGCTATCTCGGTTACGGCGTTGATTTTCTGCACTGTGCAGGCAGTGGGGAGCCCGTTGCAGACACCATGACCTATCGCTACCGCGAAGAAAAAGGGTTTATCGCCAGTATGATTGTGGATCAGCGTAGCTTTACCGGCTATGAGTTGCGTGCGCTGGCTGCGCGGGAATTTCCTGATGTGCAAACCCTGCGGGCTGCGAAACGCTTTACGCGTATGGCGCTCAAACCTTATCTGGGCGGCAAGCCATTAAAGAGCCGTGAACTGTTTCAAAAATCTGCCGTTTTACGTCCCCACACACCACCTGTGGCAAAAGAATAATGACCTGAGCGGTAAACCTGTCAACCTCTCGCTATCTAACCGTCATTCCGCACCTGATTTTTCTTTTTTCGGGACTTGACGGTATTCTGAAGTTCTGAATTTATTACTGCTTTTTGCAGACCAATCAGCATGAGTACTCCCCACGTTACCATCCGTAA
>NZ_JBPETA010000064.1:0-16247 GCF_051710365.1 Symbiopectobacterium sp.
CAAAAATGGACGATGCCGCTGAGGGACTGGCGTATGGCTATGAGCCGCTTTATTATCGAGTTCGGTGATCGTCTGGACGGTCACTACTGAGAAAAGGCATTTACACAGAATCGTGTACAGGGTCGATCCGCGCCGTCAGTTGCACCGCAAACGCTGTTTACCGAGTGGCTCTAAGCCTACGCCCTGCGTCCTCTGTCACAGCAAGAGATTGACGATCTGTTTGCTATCTATACCTCCAGCCACGACTGGATGTGTAAAACGCCCAGCTTGCTGGGGCGACTGCTGCAACGTCATAGCCGCCCTCCGCATGACTTTGAGCAGGCGCTGCAACTGCTGCATATGGATACCCGCAGTGCCAATTGGTCTCAGTCTTTTCAGCCGCTGATGCCACCGGATGATGAGGCCGTTGGTGAGCAGCAAATGCAGCTCATCATCCTGGAAAAACAGAAATCTCGTTTTCTGGCGGAATACCTGCGCGCTCAGGTGGACAAAAAATTACCCGCCATGCCGCTCACTGACGCCTTTAAACACACGCTCACCGCTAGCTGGGAACGCGCCTTCTGGTATACCCGCGCTTACAGCCACATTACCCATGCTTTTGCGCTCCGCTTGTGGATCCACAAATTACGGCAATAACCCCACGCAACACGAACAGCTGCGGCAAGCGTTACATACGCTGCGTCACTTCATCGCCGAGCTGGAAACCTGGTTTTCCTCGGCGGGCACACAGCATCCTTATACCTTTCACCTACTGCTCGACCCGCAGCGCCTTCTTCATTTGGCAGCCAGTCTGGAATGCGACATCGCCGCGTCTTGACCGTGAAATGAGAATAAGCATTTCCCCATAGGTAAAACACACGGGAAGCCGACGCTCGGCATACGGGGAGTGACTTATTGGGATAAAGTGTGCAATCACTCACATAATCAACGTTTTGTGTGTGATGACAGTCACAGGTGGTTCGACTGGAAGTGTGACAGCGGTCGTTTGTTGACCACCGTGTAGCAACAAAAAAGGGCACCCGTAGGTGCCCTCTTGAAAAGGAATGCAAGCAGCAGCGCGTTATTTGCTGCTCTTGTCCTGCAACTGTTCCACGCTTTCCATTTGCGGCAAGCCCGTCGTCGCGGAGGAGGACAGCAACCCGGTTTCGACGTAGTTGAACAGCTTTTCACGCGTATCAATGATATCCAGATTACGCATCGTCAGTTGACCAATACGGTCATCCGGGGAGAACATTGAGTCGCCTTTTTCCATCGTCAGACGTTCCGGCTTGTAGGTCAGGTTATCCGACACTGTATTCAGGATGGAATAGTCATTGCCGCGACGCAGTTCCAGCGTCACTTCACCGGTGACAGCACTGGCCACCCAGCGTTGCAGCCCATCACGCAGCATCAGTGCTTGCGGATCGAACCAACGACCCTGATGCAGCAGACGGCCCAACTGACGACCGTGTGCATGATATTGCTCAATGGTATCTTCGTTATGAATACCGGTAACCAAACGCTCGTAGGCAATGTGCAGCAGCGCCATGCCGGGGGCTTCATAGATGCCACGGCTCTTCGCTTCGATAATACGGTTTTCAATCTGATCGCTCATGCCTAAACCGTGACGACCGCCAATGCGGTTGGCTTCCAGCATCAGTTCCACATCATCGGCAAAGGTTTTGCCGTTCAGCGCCACCGGATAGCCGCGTTCAAAACGTACCGTGATTTCTTCTGCCGCAATCTTGACGTTCTCATCCCAGAACTTGACGCCCATGATCGGGTTAACGATCTTCACGCTGGAGTTCAGGAATTCCAAATCTTTCGCTTCGTGCGTTGCGCCCAGCATGTTGGAGTCGGTCGAGTAGGCCTTTTCTGCGGACATCTTATAGTTGAAGCAGGACACCATAAACTCGGACATCTCCTGACGGCCGCCCAGTTCATCGATAAAATCCGTATCCAGCCACGGCTTATAGATTTTCAGCTCAGCATTGGTCAGCAGACCATAGCGGTAGAAACGCTCGATATCGTTACCTTTATAAGTACTGCCGTCACCCCAGATATTCACGCCATCTTCTTTCATGGCCGCGACCAGCATGGTGCCGGTTACCGCACGGCCCAGCGGGGTAGTGTTAAAGTAGGTCAGGCCACCCGTGGTGTTATGGAAAGCACCGCACTGAATAGCGGCAATGCCTTCCGCAACCAGCTGCTTGCGGCAGTCAAATAAGACGGGCATTTTCTGCGCCGTACTCCATCGCGCGACGAGGGATCTCTTCATAGTCATCCTCATCCGGTTGTCCCAGGTTTGCGGTGTAAGCATAAGGAACCGCCCCTTTTTTACGCATCCACAGCAATGCTGCACTGGTATCCAGGCCTCCGGAGAACGCAATGCCAATACGTTGACCTGCCGGAAGGTGCTTGAGAATCGTCGTCATAAAATAAATCCCTGCTCGATAGACTTATGGAGAGAAGCTTAACAGCCACACCACGATATGTTACGCCATGCATTGATGAGAAAAAATCAGATCGTTATGCGCGTGGCGGCACGCTCATGTACCGATACTGTTCGCCATCCAACAAATGCATATTTATGCAAAATAAATGAGTTATAATTTAAACATCTTTTTGCCGCGACAGGAAGAGCCGTGTGATGATTTCTGCAAAAAACCGTCAATGTCGCTAAGCCGCCTTTGAATGTAACGGTATCTATGGATTTCTACCACAGAGAATATGCAATGAAGAACAGCTCGGAGAGGAAACAAACTCAGCAGGCGATTATACCGCCATTTCACTGCCAATCCAGCGGCTAAAATCGATTTACGCGACGGGAAACCAAATAATAAAACAATGTTTCATTTAAAGGATAAATCTTTGTTATTCTCGGCGAACTATGGTTTCCCTTGCCTATTTGCTGGAGATGTTATGTCTAATAAAGTCGCCGTCCTGCTGGCGCCAGGCTTTGAAGAAGCAGAGGCGGTTATGGTGATAGATATCCTGCACCGTATGAAGATCGGCGTGAAAATGCTGTCCTGCCAAGACATGCTGGAACTGCGCAGTTACCACAATATCCGCATGTTTGCTGATGCGCTGTTGGAAAGAAGCATGAATGAACTGTTCGATGCCGTGGTGATCCCAGGCGGCTTGCAAGGCACACTGAGTCTGGCAGCAAACCCACTGGTCACCGAGTTTATTCGCCGTCATGACGACGCTGGGAAACTGATCTGCCCGATCTGTTCTGCAGCAGCGCGCGTGTTGGGCGGCAACAAACTGCTAAAAGGTCGACGCTATGTCTGCTCCGGCGACCTGTAGAAGGATGTCACGGACGGCGTCTATGTCGATCAGAACGTAGTAGAAGATGGCAACCTGATCAGCGGTAAAGGGTTGGGTGTTGCCTTCGACTTCGCAGGCACCATTGCCTGCCGTTTGACCGGCGATGTTGAAGACACCAACTTCCAGATCGAGCATATCTATTACGATCACTGGCGCGTACCGGCCTAAAAAACTGCGAGCCCGGCTATCGTGAACGAGGCCGGGCATTTCATCGATTCCCATCTTCACCGAAGCGATCGCGATACTCTTTCGGCGTCAAATCATACTCTTTCCTGAACACCGCATAAAAATAGGGCAGCGACGGGTAACCGCACATCACCGAGATCTCGTTGATCGACAGTGAGGGTGACACCAACAGATTGCGCGCGCGCTCCAGCTTTTCTGCGTGAATGACACCGTGGATGGTCTGCCCCATTTCATCTTTAAAGCGCTTTTCCAGATTGGAGCGCGACATGCCGACGGCATCCAGCACCTGCTCGACTTTGATACCCTTACAGGCATAGCAACGAATATAGTGCATGGCCTGAATCACTGCCGGATCGTGCACCGAACGGTAATCGGTGGAACTGCGCCCCACCACCCGCACGGGAGGAACCAAAATGCGCTGAAGGGGTAGTGCTATCGGATGGTGTAACAACTGATGCAGCAATTTGGCGGCGCGATAGCCCATCTGCCGTGTACCCTGCGCAACGGATGAGAGCGCCACCCGAGACAGATAACGCGTCAGTTCTTCATTATCGATACCGATGACACAGAGTTTTTCCGGCACCGCGATGTTCAAATATTCGCACACCTGCAACAAATGGCGGGCTCGAGCATCCGTAACGGCGATAATGCCGGTTTGTGGCGGTAAGGCTTGCACCCAGTCTGCCAGGCGATTTTGTGCGTATTGCCAGTTGTCCGGCGCGGTTTCCATCCCCTGATACACCACGCCCTGATATTGCTCCGATGCTACCAGTTGACGAAAAGCGTACTCGCGCTCCTGCGCCCACCCTTTGCCACCTGAAGGCGGCAATCCATAAAAGGCAAAGCGATTAAGCCCTTTCTCTTTCAGATGCATAAACGCACATTGCACTAGGGCATGATTATCGGTCGCGATGTAATGCACAGGAGGATAGTCATCAGGATCGTGATAAGAGCCGCCAACGCCCACCAATGGCACGCCGACATTCTGCAACGACTGAACAATTTCCCGATCGTCAAAATCGGCAATCACGCCATCGCCCAGCCAGTCTTTCACATTATCAATACGGCAGCGGAAATCCTCTTCAATAAAAATATCCCAACCGCATTGAGAGGCCTGCAAGTACTCGCCCACGCCCTCCACCACTTGCCGGTCGTAGACTTTATTGGCATTAAACAACAGCGTAATACGATAGCGTTTTTCAAACATATTCACTAGAGACGGTCAGCCCTTGCGCTTAGTGGCCGTGTCCATCCATACCGCCAACAGCAAAATGCCGCCTTTGACGATGTACTGCCAAAAAGTCGGAACATCCAGCATGCTCATTCCATTATCTAACGAGGCCATGATAAACGCCCCCATGACCGCCCCGGCTACGCTACCCACGCCACCAGCCAAACTGGTGCCGCCAATTACACACGCGGCGATGGCATCCAGCTCGGCAATATTGCCTGCAGAAGGTGAGCCCGCCCCCAAACGCGAGCTTAAAATCAACCCTGCAACCGCCACCATCAGCCCGTTAATGGCAAAAACCGCCAGCTTGCTGCGTGCAACATTGATACCCGACAAGCGGGCCGCCTCGATATTGCCACCAATGGCATAAATGCGACGCCCAAACGCCGTGCGCGTTGCCATAAAAATCCCGCCCAGCATCAGCAGCGTCAAAATCAGCACCGGCGTTGGCACGCCACGATAGTCATTCAACAGGTAAATCGCGCCCAGCACCAGCACAGCCATAACAGCCTGCCTCCCAATATCACTGGCTGGACGCGTTACGCTGAGCCCCAGATTGACCCGTTTTTGCCGCCGACGCCATTGCCAGGCAACAAATGTCAGTAACCCCGCCACCCCAAGCGTAAATCCCATACCCGCAGGCAGATAGCTTTGGCCGATCTGCGCCATGGCGCTACTGGTCGGAGAGACGGTGGTACCGTTGGTAATACCGATGAGAATGCCGCGAAAAGCCAGCATTCCCGCCAGGGTGACAATAAATGAGGGCACTTTACGGTACGCTACCCACCAGCCGTTCCAGGCACCCAATAACAGCCCCAGAAACAGTGTCACCACGATTGTCAATGGCAGCGGCCATCCTAGCCACACGTCAAAGATGGCGGCCAATCCTCCCAGTAACCCCATCATGGAGCCCACCGAGAGATCAATTTCGGCAGAGACGATGACAAACACCATCCCCACCGCCAGAATGCCGGTGATGGCCGTCTGGCGCAGCAGGTTAGACACATTACGCGCGCTGAGATAGGAGCCATCGGTCATCAAGGTGAAAAACAGCATGATCGCGATAATGGCGGCAATCATGACAAATACCTGAAGATTTACCTGCTTGAACCAGCGCACGGCCTCGCCCGCTTGTGCCGGTTGTTTGGGTGCCAGGGTATCGGCAGAGGCATTAGACGGTGGCGTTTTCAACATGTTGTTCACTCCTCAGCGCGGCTTCCATAACCTGCTCTTGTGTCAAATCGTGATTAACCAAATCCGCTTTTACGCGCCCTTCATGCATCACCAGGACACGATCGCTCAGTCCCAGCACCTCCGGCAGTTCGGATGAAATGACGATAATCGCCATCCCTTCTTTGGCTAACTGATTAATAAGTTTATATATTTCATATTTTGCGCCGATATCGATACCGCGCGTAGGCTCATCGAGGATCAAAATATCGGGGTTTAACAACAGGCATTTTGCCAACACCGCTTTTTGCTGGTTCCCGCCGCTCAGGCGGGCAATGGCTAAATCCTGGCTGGCCGTTTTCACTTTAAGATGGGCAATCGACTGGCGAATCACATCCTGTTCGCGCGGGTCATCCAGCGAAGAAAACAGCCCGGAAAAGCGATCGAGTGCCGCCAGCGTAATGTTTTGCGCCACGCTCATCACCGGAACAATGCCATCCTTTTTGCGGTCTTCCAGCACCATCGCGATACCCAGCGCCATCGCCTGCTGGCAATCGTTGATCGCTACAGGCTGCCCCTTAAGCACAATATTGCCCTGCCAGCGTCCACGGTAAGCACCAAACAGGCATTGCACCGTTTCGGTCCGGCCGGAGCCAACCAGCCCCGCGACGCCCAGAATTTCCCCCCGACGCAGCGCGAAGGAAACATCATTGACGCGACGAATATGGCGGTTAACCGGATGCCACGCCGTCAGGTGTTCGACGCGCAGGATCTCCTCGCCAATGTCATGCGCTTCAGAAGGGTAAAGCTCGGTTAGTTCCCGCCCCACCATCATGGCGATGATCTGCTCTTCACTAAGCGAGTCGGCAGGATGGGTACCGATATGCTTGCCATCGCGAATCACACAGATGACGTCCGAAATGGCTTTGACTTCATTTAGCTTGTGGGAAATGTAGATACAGGCGATACCGTGATTGCGCAAATCACGAATGATATCCAGCAAAATCGCGGTTTCCCGCTCAGTCAGTGAGGCAGTCGGTTCGTCCAATACCAACAGCCGCACCTGTTTGTTAAGTGCCTTGGCAATCTCCACCAGTTGCTGTTGGCCCAGACCCAGTTCACCGACTCGGGTATGAGGATCGACCTCAAGCTTGACGCGCGCCAGCATGGTCTGGCAGCGCAAATACATCGAATCACTGTCCAATATGCCGCGTGTCGTCCACTCATTACCCAGGAAGATGTTCTCCAACACGCTCATATCTTTGACCAGCGCCAGTTCCTGATGAATGATGGCGATACCCTTCTGCTCAGTATCACGAATATGGCTGGCGTGCAGCGGATCGCCAGCGAAGACGATATCCCCGCCATAGCTGCCGAAGGGATAAATGGCGCAAAGCACTTTCATCAGCGTCGATTTACCCGAACCATTCTCACCGCACAGCGATAATACTTGTCCGGCTTCCAACGCCAGGCTGACGTTATCCACCGCCTTTACGCTGCCAAACATCTTGGTGATGTTTTTCATTTCCAACAAGAACGGCATTCTCGCCTCCATCGTTCACCCGCCGCACACCCGGTAACGCTGCCAGCCTAAGCCCCGGTGTCAGAAGACACTCGGGGCCAGTTAATCACTTCAGATCGGCGGCTTTATGGAACCCATCGGCAATCACGGTGGTTTCAATGTTGGATTTATCAACCGGCACAGGCGCTAACAGATACGACGGCACCGCTTTCAATCCATTCTCCAGCGAGGCATTGGATTTGGGGGCTTTGCCCGCCCCTAACGCAACGGCAATATCAGCGGCTTCCGTTGCCAGCTTGGTGATCGGTTTGTACACCGTCATGGTTTGCGTGCCAGCGATAATGCGTTTTATCGCCGCCAAATCCGCATCCTGCCCGGAAATCGCCACCTTGCCCGCCAAGCCTTGCGCGGCCAAAGCCTGAATCGCACCGCCCGCTGTGGCATCATTGGAGGCGACGACAGCCTGAATATTGTTATTGTTTGCCGTTAGTGCATTTTCCATAATTTTCAAGGCATTTTCTGGCAACCAGGCATCGACCCATTGATCGCCAACGACTTTTACTTTTCCAGAGTCAATCAAGGGTTTTAATATGTTCATCTGGCCCTTACGGAACAGTTTTGCATTATTGTCCACCGGCGAACCGCCCATCAGGAAATAATTCCCTTGTGGCACTTTGTCAATCAGATATTTCGCCTGTAACTCTCCCACCTTTTCATTATCAAACGAGATATAAAAATCCACATCCGCGTTATTTATCATGCGGTCATAAGCTAAAACCTTGATACCTTCGCGTTTTGCTTCTGCAATCACATTGCTAAGCACCTGGCCGTTATAAGGAATAATCACCAGGACATCGACGCCGCGATTTATCATGTTTTCTATTTGAGAAATCTGGGTTTCCTCATTGCCGTTCGAAGACTGAACGAACACCGTCGCCCCCTGCGCTTGCGCTTTGGCAACAAAGAGATCGCGATCTTTCTGCCAGCGTTCCAAACGCAAGTCATCGATTGCCATACCAATTTTTACCTCTTTGGCAAATCCGGCATGGCTTATTAACGCAAGTGCGGCACAGGCTGACAGTAAAAAGTGTTTAATTTTCATCATGATTACCTTTCTTTTTTAACGTTTAACGTGCAGGAAAGAAACGCTACCAAGCAGAAAAAGTGTTGCCGGTAGCTGGCGCGGCTTCAATTACAGATTTTCACCAAGCAATTATGTTTTTTGGTTTAATCGTAATTTTATGAAGTCGGTCATATTTTATTGTTATCGTCCTCAACCATCCCTCATTATTCATGAATGCGCATTCAGAATATTTCTCTCCGTTATTTTTTGCGATCGGCTGCACACTTAATAATTATCTGAACACAAGTGTGAAATAACATAATTGAGCAAACGGCGATCCCCTCCGAAGATGAATAACAATGACCGCTTACCCGCTGAATGACTTTCTTAAGGAGTTCTCCATGCCAACCTATTTTGAACAAATTGAACGTGTTCGTTATGAAGGCCGCGGCACAACAAATCCCTTCGCTTTCCGCCATTACAATCCCGAACAGGAAATTTTGGGGAAACGGATGTCAGAGCATTTGCGTTTCGCCGTCGCCTACTGGCACACCTTCTGTTGGAACGGTGCCGATATGTTTGGCGTCGGCTCCTTTGAACGCCCTTGGCAAGCGGCAGTGGATCCCCTGGAATTGGCAAAACAAAAAGCCGATATTGCCTTTGAGTTTTTCCAAAAATTGAACGTGCCTTACTACTGCTTCCACGACGTGGATATCGCACCGGAAGGCAGTTCATTGAATGACTATCTGTATAATTTCCAAATCATTGTCGACAAATTTGCCGAAAAGCAGCAGCAAACAGGGGTAAAACTACTCTGGGGAACCGCCAACTGCTTTACACACCCTCGTTATGCTGCCGGTGCTGCCACCAACCCAGATCCGGAAATTTTTGCCTGGACAGCGACACAGGTCTTTTCTGCCATGAACGCCACTCAGAAGCTCGGGGGAGAAAACTACGTGCTGTGGGGCGGGCGCGAAGGCTATGAAACCTTGCTCAATACCGATTTGCGTCAGGAACGGGAACAGATTGGCCGCTTTATGCAGATGGTGGTCGAGCATAAGCATAAAATCGGTTTTCAGGGCACGCTGCTTATCGAACCGAAACCGCAGGAGCCGACCAAGCATCAGTACGATTACGATGTGGCGACCGTTTATGGTTTCCTGAAACAGTTCGGTTTAGAGAAAGAGATCAAGGTTAATATTGAAGCAAACCACGCTACGCTGGCAGGACACACATTCCACCATGAAATCGCCACTGCCATCGCGCTGGGGATTTTTGGTTCGGTTGATGCCAACCGTGGCGACCCGCAGTTGGGCTGGGATACCGATCAGTTCCCGAACAGCGTGGAAGAGAATGCCTTAATCATGTATGAGATCCTCAAAGCCGGCGGCTTCACAACCGGTGGACTGAATTTTGACGCCAAAGTGCGTCGCCAAAGCACCGATCGCTACGATCTGTTCCACGCCCATATAGGTGCCATGGATACGCTGGCGTTGTCGCTAAAAGTCGCAGCCCGGATGCTGGAAGATGACAAGTTGAACCAATGGGTTGCCAAACGCTATGCGGGCTGGAATGGCGAACTTGGGCAGCAAATCCTGCAAGGTAAACTTTCCCTCGAACAGTTGGCGAAACACGTCCACGCAAAACAACTCGCACCGAAACACCGAAGCGGGCATCAGGAGATGTTGGAGAATTTGATCAACGACTACCTGTATCAGTAACGGTTAAAAGTCGCCTATTCCCACGGATGTAGCGGCTTATCCGTGGGAATAACGCGGTGGGAATTACTAGCGGTATCGGCAGGTCTAAACAAGGATCTCACATTATGTATATGGGTATCGATCTCGGCACGTCGGGCGTAAAGACCCTTCTGCTGAATGAGGAAGGCAGCGTCATTGCCGCGCAAAGCGCACCGTTAACGGTATCCCGCCCCCATCCGCTCTGGTCTGAGCAATCTCCCGAGGCGTGGTGGACAGCAACCGATGCCACGGTACAAGCGCTGGCAACACAGCACGATTTACATGCCGTCAAGGCTATCGGCCTGACAGGGCAAATGCATGGCGCTACCTTGCTCGACAAACAGCATCGGGTGTTACGCCCCGCGATGCTGTGGAACGATGGCCGCAGTGCCGCCCAATGCCACACATTGGAACAACAGGTGCCGGATTCTTGCCAGATTACGGGTAATCTGATGATGCCGGGCTTCACGGCTCCTAAACTGAAATGGGTTCAAGAACATGAGCCCGCATGCTTTCGGCAGATTGATAAGGTTCTGTTACCCAAAGACTATCTGCGCTGGCGTATGACGGGCGAATTTGCCAGCGACATGTCGGATGCCGCCGGTACGATGTGGCTGGATGTCGGTAAACGGGACTGGAGTGATACGCTGCTCGCTGCCTGTTTGCTCGATCGCGAGGCAATGCCTGACTTGTTTGAAGGCAATCAGATAACCGGCTACCTTTCTGACGCACTGGCACAGCGCTGGAACATGAATAGCGTCCCAGTGGTCGCCGGTGGCGGCGATAACGCAGCGGGTGCCGTCGGGGTAGGCCTGTGGCAAGCGGCGCAAGCCATGCTGTCACTGGGAACATCCGGCGTCTACTTTGCGGTCAGCGATGGTTTTCTCAGCAACCCGCAGCATGCGGTGCATAGCTTCTGCCATGCCTTGCCGGGCACCTGGCATTTGATGTCGGTGATGTTGAGCGCGACATCGTGTCTGGACTGGGTAGCCCGGCTGACCCATGCCGAAAGCGTACCGCAATTACTGGAAGAAGCGGCACAGGCCACTGTCAGCACCAGCGTACCGCCCGTCTGGTTCCTCCCCTACCTTTCAGGCGAGCGTACCCCGCACAATAATCCTCAGGCAAAAGGCGCTTTTTGGGGATTAACCCACCAGCACGGCCGGGCAGAACTGGCGCGCGCCGTGCTGGAAGGCGTTGGGTTCGCGCTTGCCGATGGCATGGACGTGCTGCACATGACCAGGCTGCGCCCCTCCAGTATCACCTTGATTGGCGGTGGTGCACGCAGCGCGTACTGGCGTCAAATGCTGGCGGATATCAGCGGACAGACGCTGGAGTACCGCACTGGCGGCGATGTCGGCCCCGCTCTGGGAGCGGCGCGGCTGGCACAAAGCGCCGTGAATCCCGCTATCTCACTGGCCGACCTGTTGCCACCGTTGCCTCTGGAACAGATTCACCAGCCCGATGCCGCACAGCACGCCCGCTATGCGCAGCAACGAGAAACGTTTCGTATGCTCTACCAGCAGTTGTGCCCGTTGATGAACGATATCCATTAACTGACCCAACGCCGGATGTCGCATCGCTGCACCAACAGGGAAAGCAGCATGCTGCATACCACCGCGCAGAGAAAAACGTAAAAGATATCCAGTATCGGCCAACCTTTCAGGGCCAGATCGCGAGTACGAATAAAATGAATAATCAGGGCATGGAAGCTATAAATAGCCAGAGAATGGCGGGAGATAAACGAAAATCCGGGCAAAGGTGCGCTCAGTGCTGCCGCTTTGAACAGGATCATCAGGCACACCGCCGCAATAAACACCAACGGGTTGGCATAGAGGTAGAACGTTTGGGTAAAGTTGTCGTTTGCTAACGTCTGCTGCGAGGTGCCCATCGCAATCAGCAGCACGGAGACAACAAACAACGGCACTGCTCCCAGCGTGACCCAACGCGTGGGCGTTAACGTCCCCAAAGCGCGCCCCACCACCGCATACAGCAGGTAGTAAAACGTGTCGCCCACAATATACACGTTGATGGGTAACAACGGGGTATGCCCTATCGTCAGTTCAGGCGTATTGGGATTGGCGACAACGGCTAAAATCAATACTACTACGGCAAGATAACGTCCTGATACCGGGGGGACCCGTATTAGCGGCGATAGCAGATAGATAACCAGAATGGCATAGAAAAACCACAGATGATAAAAGACCGGCTTTTGCCAAAACAGCCGTAGCGCGTTGCCTGCATGAATAGGTGTCAGCAGCGCCATATACGCCAAGGCCACCGCGCTGTAAAACAGCAGGCAGAAGCCAATACGCAGCATGTGCTTTTTTTCCGCCCGCCGCTCGCCAAAAAACAGGTAGCCGGAAATCATAAAGAACAGCGGAACCCCCACCCGGCACGCGGAATTTAGCAAGTTTGCCACATCCCAATGGCGCTCGCCCGGCATACCTGCCGCCGTAATGTAATAGGTGGTGCTATGGATCAACACCACCATCAGGCAGGCGACGGAGCGTAGATTATCGACCCAGCCTATCTTGTCCGACATGATGCTCCCCTTTTGTTTTTAACAACATAAGGGTAGCTCCCCTACGGGTATGCCTCAATGGCTGGGTTTCTGGAAATGCTGTTATGGCGATCGACTGACATCACAACGCTAATGAGTAGACGCGCGATGATTCCCCCCACGGATGATAGCCCTCTCCGGCATAGACAAATCCCGCTTGCTCATAGAATCCGACCAGATCGGTACACAGATGCAGGTGGGAAAAGCCGTGTTTTTTCGCTTCATCGGCGACATGACGCATCAATTGGCGAGCGAGACCACGAGAACGACAGTCAGGTTCTACATAAAGCGCACACAGCCACGGATAAAGCTCCATCCGACTGATGAAATCATTGGTAATCAGTCCGGCACAGCCAACAATCCGCTCGTCTTCAACCAGCAGGTACCATTGTGGCAACGGATTATGTGCCGTCAGCGAGCGTTCAATCGCATCCTGATACAACATCATTGTCTCTTCGGATGCCCACTGCTCCTGAAAATAAGCCGTAGCTTCTGCCGCCCAGCGCGGTGTTTCACGCACAGAAATTATCTTCACACAACGTTCCTTCGTGATAGAACAAAATACAACGCCCGTCGTAGACGGGCGTTGAGGTTGCTGACAAACAGCACTACTCTCATCGCTACCACCACCGTCATTCCCGCGAAGGCGGGAATCTCGTTTTCCAGCAAGCCATCAGCAAGGGGAAATTCCATGGAATAATCTGCCCCACCATGCCCAGCGGTTCGTGAAAATGGTAAGCGACCGTATCCTTGTCGATTTCGCTGATCGCCCCTTCCTGCGCGCGGGCACAGGCGGCAAAGTAGCGGAAATGGTCGATCGCCAGCGGCACGTCAGCCCCTATGGTTTCACGAATCGGTTTCCCGTTATCCCAGGTTTCCGCATACGCCAGCAGTTCCAGGTTCTCCTCCATGCGATCCGCAATCCGGTTCAGCAGTAAGGCGCGATCCTGTACCGACATCGCGCCCCACTCTGCCTTGGCGTTATGGGCGGCATCCAGCGCATGATCGACATCACGCATGCCGGAGCTGGCGACTTCACACAGGGGCTGCCCGGTGACAGGCGTCAGGTTAACGAAATAGTCGCCACTGACCGGAGGCACCCAGGTGCCGCCAATAAAGTTGTCATAGCGCTTTTTCAGATTGAGGGGGTGAGCATAGGTGCCGGGCGCGACCCGGTCTTCAGCGGTGTGATGTGCCATTGCGGTCTCCTGTTCTTCGCCGTAGGGTTACGCGGCCAGGCCGCGATGAAAACAGAGCCAATATGCAAAAAATTGCTAACATCAAGGACGGTCTACCAAGCGTATACGCAAATCGGCTTTCCTGCCGCGCTGTTTAGCGACTCTTCGAGGAAACGCACACTTTCCCCTCTTTTTGTGCCCTGAACCACAGGCAAAACGCCACATTCCACGATAAAACTCGCATCGCAACCGGTGGGGTGAAATAATGGCTTTCTACTACAGAATGAATATCTTATGGGGATAACACGTGGAAGAAGCGATCCCTGCGCTCGAGGGCGCATGCCAGCGAACGGTACGCCATCAAGGCAGCTTGTCTCAGGCCAAAACTGACTGGCTGGCGGAAGAAGTGCCCGTCGCGCTGGTGTACAACGGCATTTCCCATGTGGTGATGATGGCTACGCCAAAAGATCTGGAAGCCTTTGCGTTAGGTTTTTCCCTGTCGGAAGGCATCATCACGTCACTGCAAGAGATTTACGGCATGGACGTGCAGCCGGTCTGTAATGGTATTGAAGTCCAGATTGAACTCTCCAACCGCCGCTTTGCCGGGCTAAAAGAGCACCGCCGCGCCATGAACGGTCGCACCGGCTGCGGCGTGTGTGGTGTCGAACAGTTGGAAGAGATCGGCAAGCCGGTCACACCGCTGCCCTTCACGCAAACCTTCTCGCTGAATCACCTGGACGGTGCATTAAAGCAGCTCAAAGATGTGCAGCATATCGGCCAATTGACCGGTTCTACCCATGCTGCGGCTTGACTTTCCAGCGAAGGGACCATTTTGGGCGGCTGCGAAGATGTTGGCCGCCACGTGGCGCTCGATAAACTGCTGGGCGTGCGCGCTACGCGCCCCTGGCACTCAGGTGCCGTGTTGGTTTCCAGCCGTGCCAGCTATGAGATGGTGCAAAAAGCTGCGATGTGTGGCGTCGAGATCCTGTTTGCCGTCTCAGCGGCAACGTCGCTCGCCATTGATGTGGCTGAGCGTTGCAACCTGACGCTGGCGGGCTTTTGCCGCCCAGGCCGGGCGACCGTTTATACCCATCCGCAGCGCCTGCTCGACAGCGCATGAGGCCAGTGCGGATAGATTAATCTGTTTTTAGCTTAGGCAACAATGATATAACCGTTTGTTTTCCGGGAGTAAACGTGCGAACTCCGTGCGATGGCGACGCTAATAATCGTTTTCAAGATCATTTAATTAACTATAATGAACCTCATGATTACGCGACGCTAACAAACGGTTGTTTGTTAACCACTACCGCTTGAGGCGTGCCGTACCTGACTATCACGCGCGCGCCACAACCAAGACCAAGCACGCTCGCGATTATTTAGTAGTACAACTATGGAGATGATAAATATGAGTTATTCACTGCCATCCCTGCCTTACGCTTATGACGCGCTGGAACCGCATTTCGACAAACAAACGATGGAAATCCATCACTCCAAGCACCACCAGGCTTACGTCAATAACGCTAACGCAGCGCTGGAAAGTCTGCCGGAATTCGCTAGCCTCTCCGCAGAAGAGCTGATCGCCAAACTGGATAAAGTACCGGCCGAGAAAAAAGCGGTACTGCGTAACAACGCCGGCGGCCACGCTAACCACAGCCTGTTCTGGAAAGGCCTGAAACTGGGCACCACGCTGGGCGGCGATCTGAAAGCGGCTATCGAACGCGATTTCGGCAGCGTTGATGCATTCAAAGAAAAATTTGAGCAAGCTGCTGCAACCCGTTTCGGTTCAGGCTGGGCGTGGCTGGTATTGAAAGAAGACGGCAAACTGGCCGTGGTTTCTACCGCTAACCAGGATAGCCCGCTGATGGGCGAAGCCATTTCTGGCGCTTCCGGTTACCCGATCGTCGCGCTTGACGTGTGGGAACACGCTTACTACCTGAAATATCAAAACCGTCGCCCGGATTACATCAAAGCGTTCTGGAACGTGGTGAACTGGGATGAAGCGGCTGCCCGTTTTGCTGCTGCCAAATAATTTGTCCTGACGACATAAAACGCATAAAACCGAAATAACATTTTGTTATTTCGGTTTTTTTTGCTTTTCACCCGCTGACTCGATTCATCTTTCTTACATTTAAACAATTAAAAATTTTTTAAAGGCGCATTTTTCATCCGTCATTCCGCACCTGATTTTTCTTTTTTCGGGACTTGACGGTATTCTGAAGTTCTGAATTTATTACTGCTTTTTGCAGACCAATCAGCATGAGTACTCCCCACGTTACCATCCGTAAC